>NZ_LKGW01000112.1:0-66046 GCF_001467335.1 Pseudomonas sp. ICMP 10191 | reverse complement strand
AGCGTGATCATGCTCAACTTCATCAACACCGCCTTCACTTATCGCGACCTTACTCGGGATGGAGACTTCAGCGCCAAGGACATCGGCAAGGTGACGTATGGGTTGGGGTATAGCTTTAACTTGTTGATGGCGGTGTTTGTTGAAGCGCCGTGGGCAATTATCAGGGATGCGACGCCGGTGCTGATCGATGGCAAGAATGTCGGGATTCTGGATCGCTCTGCGGGTTATTGGAGGGCGAAGGGAAATGCGGCGTGGAGTGATGCGATACGTGGGTTCAGGGTTTCGATGGTGGCTATGGGTGGGTTTGGGCTGGCGGCGGTTACGCTTGAACTATTTGATGTTACAAATGATTTTTACGCAGCGAAAACATCAGAGGAAAAAAACGCAATTATTGTAAAGGGCATTTCTATATTCGCAATGGGAGTAGGCTCAACTTTTCAATTGATGACAGGATTGTCCCCTGCAAGCACCTTTACAGTTGTTGCGATGAGTCCATGGTTCAGTGTGGCGCTGCTCGTAATAGGATCTATATATCTTTTTACTACGCTGGCTTTGAGTTATTTCAAGCAAGACAGTGTGGGCTGGTGGCTACGCAAGTGCTGTTGGTCGAGAACCCTGGACTATCGCTACCCCGAGACTGCCAAAGGCGAGAGTGAAGAAGTACGCGCATTGATGGAAATTCAATTGTCTCCACAGATTCATGTTAAAAGCACCGTGCATTATGAGAATCGTTATCTTGGCAAAGGCGATTACTACAGCGTAGCGGTACAAAATGGCGCTGGAGTGCAAGTACGCTTGCCAAAGCTGGTACGCGGGGAGTCCGTGCACTTCAACATCGTCAGCAGCAAGCGACCATGGGGAGTGCTACCTGTAGAAAAAATAGACGACCCGCTGCATCAAACATTTCTGGACAGCGGGCAATTCAGGAAGGCCGAACAGTTCGGGACGCTTACCAACAAGCCAGCTGGAAAGGCGAGTGAAGATTTCACCTATCCACTCATGCCACCTGAAAATGAAGACCTCATCTGGGAAACGTGGGTGCCGCTCCACAAGGACGCAACATATCTTGAGCTGCAAATCTGGTACCCGGCCAATCTGATCAATCCTGGCGAGGACGATAGAAGCTATCTGTTTCAAATGGAGCTTGGCACAAGAGGCGATACTACTATCGATGGTTTGGCTGCTGTGGAGCTTGAAGTGAAGGCATCAAGCAGGATTGGCACACTGACTCTGGAAGTAGCAGAGGGTACACCTGTATGAATCAACAAGAAAAAGCCTTGTATCTGCCGAAAAGTAAAGACGTTCTGAACTGGAAGATCAAAACATTTGCTAGATCGCCTAGAGAAATGAAGATAACTCAGTCCATATTCATTGCAGTCTACATGACAGGAAGTACACTTTACATGTGGGGAGGCTGGATAATGTTTTCAGACAGTCTCTACTCATTAGTGGGCACGATACTCGCGCTTGCCGGAATTCTTGCTTATTACCTATGCCTACTCATCCGCCAAAAAACCATCTACAACTACACCATCAAAACCGACAGAGCCCACCTTGAGTACTACCTCCACTACCCCGACTTCGCCTCCTCCTTTTTCAAAGGCATCGCCATAGCCGTCATCCTGTTGTTCGTCATGGTAGCCATCCTAACCGGCTCACTGCTCTTCCTGATCGGCCCCGTGGCCATGGCATTCATCGCAGCCATCAAGCTACTCAACTGGGAAAACCCCATCCACCACGAAAAAAGCCTGCCATGGGGCGAGTACAACTTCGTCACTGTCGACCGCAAACGCTTGATGATCATCACGCACCGCACTGACATCACACTCGGCTTCGAAGCCCGATTCCAGCACGAGCTACTGTTCAACAAGTACCTGAATTTTCTGCACACCGTGCTCCCGTCCACGGCCGAGTTCACCGAAAAAGCCTGGAAGTGGTAGCACACCCACGCTAACGTACACGCCGGAATTTCAAGCCCTACCCACCAAGGCCTCACCATGATCCAGATCCGCCCCATGACACCGGAAGATTTCGAGCGCTTCTGGCCCACTTTTCAGGCTGTCGTCATCGCTCAGGAAACCTACGCCTACGACCCTGCCCTCACTCAGGAGCAGGCCCGCGATCTGTGGATGGAGGCGCCCTTGCACACGTTGATTGCCGAGGAAGATGGCCAACTGTTGGGCAGCTACTACCTGAAGGCTAACGCGGCAGGTCCGGGCAATCATGTCTGCAACTGTGGCTATATGGTGACGGACGCGGCGCGGGGTCGTGGTGTGGCGCGGTTGATGTGCGAGCATTCGCAGCAACTGGCGCGCGACAGCGGGTTCCTGGCGATGCAGTTCAATTCGGTGGTCGCCAGCAATGAGGTGGCGGTCGGGTTGTGGAGCAAGCTGGGTTTCGAGACGGTCGGGCGGTTGCCCAAGGCTTATCGTCATGCCCGATTGGGCCTGGTGGATTGTCTGGTGATGTTCAAGTGGCTGGCTGATGAGCCGGTGGCTAAAGAGCCTGCGCAGCCCAAGTTGATTGGCCGCAAGAATATCGAATCCGTGGTGTCGCGTCCGCGTCGAAAATAAGCGCGACGCACACATGAAAACGGGGCCTGCTCAGCATGAGCAGGCCCCGTCTTGTATTACAGCTCGGTGCTTATTTGCCAGAACCCATATCGGGCTGTTTCTGCAGCAACACCCGAGTCACTCGACGCTCTTCCACGCCGACGACGTGCAGGTTCCAGCCCTGCCAGCTGAGGCTGTCGCCGGTAGACGGCAGGCGATCCAGCAGGCTCATGACCAGTCCGGCCAGGGTCTGATAATCCTCGGTCGCCTTGGCCTGGAAGCCAGTGCGCTCGCGAATCAGGCTCAGGTTCAAGGCTCCCGATACCACGAAGTCCTCGCCCTGCTCGACGATGTCCGGACCTTCCACTTCGCTGGCGTCGGGCAACTGACCAGCGATGGACTCGAGAATGTCGGTCATGCTCAACACGCCGATGAAGTCACCAAACTCGTTGACCACAAAGGCGATGTGCGTCGATTCCTTGCGCATCTGCTCCAGGGCATTGAGGATGGTGAAGCTTTCCAGCAGGTTGATGGCCTTGCGCGACATCAGTTTCAAGTCGGGCTCGTTGCCGGACAACAACTCCTTGAACAGCTCTTTCTTGTGCACGAAGCCCAGCGGCTCATCGATACCGCGCTCGCCAATCAGCGGCAGACGCGAGTAGGACGAGTGCATCAGTTTCAGACGAATCTTCTCGGCGCTGTCGTTCAGGTCGATACAGTCGACTTCGGCCCTCGGCGTCATCACCGTGCGAATCGGCCGCTCTGCCAGCTGCAGTACGCCGCTGATCATCACCCGCTCACGACGGTCAAACACCGGCTCGCTGCTTTCACCATCCAGCATGTCGGTGATTTCCTCATCGACGTCACCAGACTCCAGCTTGCGACCGCCCAACAGGCGCATCACCGCATGAGCCGCACGCTCGCGGCGCGGCAGGTGACCATGGGCCGACTTCTTGCTGCGCTTGCGGGCGATCTGGTTGAACACCTCGATGAGGATCGAGAAGCCGATGGCCGCATACAGATAGCCCTTGGGAATATGGAAACCCAGGCCTTCGGCGGTCAGGCTGAAACCGATCATCATCAGGAAGCCCAGACACAGCATGATCACCGTCGGGCGGCTGTTGACGAATTTGGTCAGCGGCTTGCTGGCAATCATCATCAGGCCAATGGAGAAGATCACCGCGATCATCATCACCGACAGGTGCTCGACCATGCCGACGGCGGTAATCACCGCATCCAGCGAGAACACGGCGTCCAGTACGACGATCTGCGCAACGATAGGCCAGAACAACGCATAGCCCGCATTACCGGCGCGCTGGGCGACATGGCCTTCCAGCCGCTCGTGCAATTCCATGGTGGCCTTGAACAGCAGGAACACACCACCAAACAGCATGATCAGGTCGCGACCGGAGAACGTCTTGCCGAACACCTCGAATAACGGCTCGGTCAGCGTCACCATCCACGAGATGCTCGCCAGCAGGCCAAGGCGCATGATCAACGCCAGCGACAGGCCAATGACGCGCGCCTTGTCGCGTTGTTCAGGGGGCAGTTTGTCAGCCAGGATGGCGATGAACACCAGGTTATCGATGCCCAGCACCAGTTCCAGCACGATAAGGGTCAGCAGGCCAAGCCATGCCGTGGGATCAGCGATCCATTCCATGGTTTATGCAGCCTCACGATAAAAATGGCAGGGGTTGGTATGGGTCACTGTAGACCAGACGGCATGGCTGAACGTCAGGCATGGCGTTGCAGCGTCAGGACGCAAAGGTCTGCCGGAATCCATGCAGTGCAAGAGGTTAAGTGGAGAGACGTTCGAATGAAGCGGCCTGCTCGGTAACAGTGAGATCACCGGCCAGCCATACGCGATGGAAGGAGGACAACTCGGAGGCTCCTGGAGGGTATTCATACAGTCCTGAAAATCAATACGGGCGCTGATCGTACAATACCCATAGATGTTTCGTACGTTGGGAAAGTATTACAAGACTTGACCACCGAGCGCGCTGCTTGCCGAGCAGTAAATGAGCATGGGGCGACGTTTTGTCACACCTCAAGGCACTACCAGTTGTCTGACAACAGAATGGCGCGGGTAGATGCGCCAATCCATTTGTTTTAAAATGTTTCCATAACGTCAGGCATACGCAGTGCTTCCCGCGATCCTTATTCAACGTCGCCCTTCACTGCTCGCCTGAACAGAATCATAAAAAGAAAGCCCGTCATAGACGGGCTTTTTTCGTTTTCAGCTTTTGCATCCGATGCCCTCGACGGCATCCCGGCAACCCGTTTTCTTAACCTTTGAGGTGATTTACCCATGCTGCGCATCGTTGTTGTTCATTTGTTTCAGTGGCTCAAGCGTCTGTCGTCCGCGCTGTTCTTCCGCAGCGCAGAGGACAACTATTCGCGCAGCTTCACACGCGAAAACGATGACGAAGGCCGCTGGACGTTTGTTTCGATCGTCATCGTTTTGACCCTCAGCCTTTATTGCCTGGCTGGCCTGGGTTACTACGCCAAGACCAATATCTGGGACGGCTTCACTCAAGAGCAGAAAGAGAACATCGCGCAGGCCATGGTGGTCAGCTCGCAGAATCTCTGACAGTTACTGGGTTCGACCAAACGGGGGAAGCAAAAGCTTCCNGCTTTTCTGCGAGAAAGCCCGCTCGCGCCAATCACAGAGCGCGCTGCAACCGGAAGCATGGCAATGAGCAAAGAATTACAGATTACCGATCTGCACCCCGGCGAGGGCAAGGCAGCGGTAAAGGGTGCGCTGATCACCACGCATTACACCGGAACCCTGGAAGATGGCACGGTGTTCGATTCCTCCCACGAGCGTGGCAAGCCGTTCCAATGCGTGATCGGTACCGGGCGCGTCATCAAGGGCTGGGACCAGGGCCTGATGGGCATGAAGGTCGGCGGCAAGCGTAGATTATTCGTCCCCGCCCACCTGGCCTACGGCGACAGAAGCATGGGCGTATACATCAAGCCCGGTGCCGACCTGACATTCGAAATAGAACTGCTGGAAGTGCTGACCCGCGACGATTGAGCAGCCTGCTTGCAGATCAACCTGCATCGGCCGATACCCTGACGCACGGGCACACGCCTGATTGCTTGTTATCGCAGAAAAAGCCATGCTCCGGGTATGGAATTCAAGGTCTTGGCACAGGAACACGTATGGCGCTCAATAAGTCGACTCAGGAGCTGAAGCGACACCTGAAAGGGACAGCAACCAATCTGGAAAACACGGCGGAAGAAATTCTCAAACTCGCCTCACAAATGAACGATGTGGATGTCACCGCAGTGCTGCAGATGGTCAACCGTCTTTACAGCGATGCCGATCAGCTCAAAGCCTATGCTGATGAGGTCAAGGCCAAGCGGATCGTGCGCGCCAAGCCGCTGTAAATCGCTGCACCCGAGTTCAGACGCGCTTTCTTCGCTCCAGAGGGCCTTCGATGCTGCCACAGCCCGCCACTTCCAGCGTCAGCCCCAGGCACCTGAACATGCAGAAATGGCGTGGCCGGGTCGGCATGGGCCTGGTCGCTAGCCTGTCGGTTCTGGCCGGCATGACCGATGCCATCGGCTTCATGGCCACCGGCGATTTCGTTTCGTTCATGAGCGGCAACACCACCCGGCTTGCAGTCGCAATCAGTGATGGCGACCTGAGCGTGACGGTGCGTCTGACCCTCGCAATCCTTGCCTTCATTGCCGGCAACGCGCTGGGCGTGGTGGTTGCGCGCCTTGGCGGGCGACGTGCCCTGCCCTTGCTGCTGGGCATCGCTACGCTGCTGTGTGCGGCTGCCGCATGGCCGCTGGAAAGCAACATGCTCGCACTGATCTGGGCGATTCTGGCAATGGGCATGCTCAACGCCGCCGTCGAGCAGGTCAACGGGCTGCCGGTCGGCCTGACTTACGTGACCGGCGCGCTGTCGCGCTTCGGTCGTGGCCTGGGTCGCTGGATGCTGGGGGAACGCCGGGACGGCTGGCGCGTGCAACTGGTCCCCTGGGTCGGCATGTTCATCGGGGCCGTGATAGGCGCGCTACTCGAGCATCGTCTGGGGCTCAACGCCCTGTTGATCAGCGGCAGCCTGTCGGCGTTGCTGGGGCTGGTTTCGCTGAAAATTCCGCACCGCTGGCAACGTCAATACATGCCACGCTGAACCCTGCGATGCCCATCTGCTGAAATACGTTTACCATACGCCGCTTTTCCTGACCGATCTGCGCCATGACCCCTGAAGCACTCGCGATTCTGCAACAGCACCTGATCGACGCGTTGAACAACGTCCCGAATGAAACCCGCCGCCTGTTTCATGGCCGGGGCCGTGTGTGGCCGGGGCTGGAGCACATCACCGTCGACTGGATGCAGGGCGTGGTGCTGGTCTCGGTGTTCAAGGAGCCTCTTGAATCCGAGCTGGCAGCATTGATGCAGCTGTTGCACGCGTTGATCGACACGCCCCAGTGGCAGCAGAGTCAGGCTCACACCTTGCTGCTGCAACACCGCTATCTGCCACAGAGCACCACGCAATGGCTGACCGGTGAGGTCGTGGATGAATGGGTGATCACTGAAAACGGCCTGCGCTACAAAGTCGATTTCGGCAAAAAGCAGAACAGCGGCCTGTTTCTGGACATGCGCTACGGCCGTGAATGGGTGCAGGCTCAGGCCAAGGGCAAGCGCATCCTCAATCTGTTCGCTTACACCTGCGGCTTCTCGGTCGCCGCCCTGGCCGGGGGTGCCGACCACGTCGTGAATCTGGACATGGCCCGCGCTGCATTGAATCGCGGCCGCGAGAATCATCGCCTCAATGATCAGGACCTCAGCCGCGTGACCTTTCTGGGCCATGACCTGTTCAAGTCCTGGGCCAAGGTCACCCGTTGCGGCCCTTATGACCTGATCATCATTGACCCGCCGTCCTTCCAGAAAGGCAGTTTCATGCTCGACAAGGACTACCAGCGTGTCCTGCGTCGATTGCCGGAGTTGCTGGACGAGGACGGTTCGGTGCTGGCGTGCATGAACGATCCCGCACTGGGACCGGACTTTCTGATTCAGCACACCGCAATCGAAGCGCCCTGCCTGCGCTTCGAACAGCGCCTGGAAAACCCGCCGGAGTTCCCCGACGCTCGCGTTGAGGGCGGCTTGAAGGCGCTGGTGTTCAAGGCAGAAGGCCTGAGTCGCAGCGGATGGGCGTAACGAGCGAAGACCGACGGCCGCTTCGGAGCTGAACAGGCATGCAGCCTATTCAACCTGCCCAAACACCTGGCTGGGCCGCCGCAGCGACGGGTCGAACGGGTTGATTCTGGCGCTGATGGCCGTGGCTTCACGCTTGAGCAATTCAACTACGGTCATCAGGCGATCGGGCCCCAGCCGGTCGGAGATGGTCGCCACACTGAGCGCAGCCACTGCACGACCGTTGCGGTCCAGGATCGGCACTGCCAGCCCGGCCATGCCCGGTAACGCGCCGGTGTTTCGCCCGGCGTAGCCCAGACGCCGCACGTTTTCCACCTCCGAACGCAGAAACACCTCGTCGTACAGGTGAAAATCCTTGAGCCGTGGCAGGTTGTAGGCAATGACCGTTTCCCGCTCGTCCTCGGGCAGAAACGCGAGAATCGCCAGACTGCCCTGCCCCACGCCCAAGGCAACACGACCGCCGATGTCGCCGGTGAACGTGCGGATCGGGTACGGGCCTTCGCTGCGGTCCAGGCAGATCGCATCGAAACCGCTGCGTGCCAGCAGAAACAGCGAGTCACCCAGTGACGCAGACAGGCGCAACAGGCTGGGGCGCACCACGTCACGCAGGTTGCCGGTATTACCCGCCTTGGCCGCCAAGGCGAAAAACTCAATGCTCAACCGGTAACGTTTGCTGAGCAGATCCTGCTCGACCATGCCCTCATCCATCAGGCTGCGCAGCAAGCGGTGCGTGGTGGGTTGCGACAGCCCGACACGCTGGGCGAGTTGCGTGACCCGCTCGCCGCCTTCATCACACTCGCCCAGGCAGCGCAGTACCGCGAACAGACGGGAAACGGCTCCCACACCGACTTCAGCTTTCGTAATATTCCGATCAGTGGAATTATCCATGACAATATCTCTTTATATTTCCACCAAAAGAATTAATTCAAAGAAAGATGTTATTCAGTGAAATTCCTTGTTGAGCCCATCCTAGCCTTCGCCCTACTCTCAGTCCACCGGGGCGATTTGAACAATCATCGGTAGCCGACTCAGAGCGAGCGCCAACGTCCACAGAACTGCATGACTTCACTTCGCATCTGCCCATGACAAACGCGTGCTTCGGCGCGCATGCACAAAGGTGGAAGCAGGCATGGCATTTCTGCAGCTCGAAGGTCTCTCCAAACGCTACGGCTCCATTGACGCGGTCGTTGCCACCAACCTGGCCGTCGACAAGGGCGAATTCGTTTCTCTGCTCGGCCCTTCCGGCTGCGGCAAAACCACCACCCTGCAAATGATCGCCGGCTTCGTCGAAGTCAGTGACGGACGCATTGTGCTCGACGGGCGCGACATCACTCACGCCAAACCCAGCAGCCGGGGCCTTGGCGTAGTGTTCCAAAGCTATGCGCTGTTTCCGCACATGACCGTGGCTGACAACGTTGCGTTTGGCCTGCGTATGCGCAAGGTGCCTGCCGCCGAGTTGCACCCGCGTGTCAAACGGGTGCTGGAGCTGGTGCGCCTCGGTCAGCATGCCGAGCGCTATCCGCGCGAGTTGTCCGGTGGGCAGCGCCAGCGGGTCGCATTGGCCCGCGCACTGGTCATCGAGCCGCCAGTACTGCTGCTCGACGAGCCGCTGTCCAACCTGGATGCCAACCTGCGCGAAGAGATGCAGTTCGAAATCCGCCGCATTCAGAACGAAGTCGGCATTACCACGCTGATGGTCACCCATGATCAGGCCGAAGCCCTGTCGATCAGCGATCGGGTGGTGGTGATGCAGGCCGGTCGTATCACCCAGATCGACGAGCCTTACAAGCTCTACGAACACCCGCGTACACGCTTCATCTCGGGTTTCGTCGGCAAGGCCAACATGTTGCAGGGAGATCTGGACAGCAGCGGCATCCCGCAGATTCGCCAGGTGCCCGGCGATGGCAGCCTGACCCTCAGCCTGCGTCCCGAGAAGATCGATCTGGTGTCACCTGGCTGCGGACGACTGTCCGGGCGCATCGTCACCCGTTACTTTCTTGGCAGCCAGTGGCTGTATCGCATCCAGACCAGCATTGGCGAAGTGACGGTAGTACGTCGCAACGACGGCCAGGCGCCGCTGGAACAAGGCGCGGCGGTCGACATGGACTGGCCCACCGAGTTGCTGCGCGTGCTGGATGCCGACGAGGTGCGCGCATGAGCCTGCTGAGCGAAATGCGTCAGGGCGGTCGCGGCTATTGGCTGTCGGCTCCGGCGCTGGCGCTGTATATCGGCTTGCTGGTGTTGCCGCTGGGGCTGACTCTGGTGCTGTCGTTCAACGTGTTCGACTATCAGGTCGGGGTGAAAAGCGACAGCTACACGCTGGCCAACTATATGGCCGTGGTCACCGACTCGTATTTCTATGAAATCTTCCTGCGCACCTTCTGGATCAGCGCGCTGGTCACCCTGCTGTGCGTGCTGATCGGCGTCCCCGAAGCCTACATTCTCAGCCGCATGGGCACGCCGTGGCGCTCGATCTTCCTGATCCTGATTCTCACGCCGCTGCTGATCTCGGTGGTGGTCCGGGCGTTCGGCTGGAGCCTGCTGCTGGGCGCGGACGGCCTGATCAATCAGGTCATCCAGTTCATGGGCGGTCGCCCGGTGAAACTGCTGTACACCCCGTTTGCCGTGGTCATTGCGTTGGTCCACGTCATGTTGCCGTTCATGATCATTCCGGTCTGGACCTCGCTGCAGAAGCTCGACCCCACCGCCGAGCAGGCCGCGCTGTCGCTGGGCGCCAGCCAGACGAAAGTCATGCGCCTGATCGTGCTGCCGCAGGTCATGCCCGGCGTGCTGTCCGGCTCGCTGATCGTGTTCGGCCTGGCCGCCAGTTCGTTCGCCATTCCCGGCCTGCTCGGCGGACGACGTCTGAAGATGGTCGCCACGGTGATCTACGACCAGTACCTCTCGGAGTTGAACTGGCCGATGGGCGCGACCCTTGCCGTGGCGCTGCTGTTGGTCAACCTGCTGGTCATGCTGTCCTGGAACCGCATGATCGAAGGCCGTTACAAAAAAACTCTGGGGGAATGATCCATGTCCAAGAACGGTCCGTTGGCCCTCTCGTTTCATGCGCTGGTGGTGATCTTCATGATGGCCCCGCTGGTGGTGGTGTGCCTGGTGGCGTTCACCCCGGAAAACACCCTGAGCCTGCCCACCACCCATTTCTCGCTGCGCTGGTTCAAGGCCGTCTTCGAGCGCGCCGACTTTATCGATTCGTTCTACAACAGCCTGACCCTGGCGTTCGTATCAGCGACGCTGGCCACGCTGATCGCGGTACCTGCCGCACTGGCAATCACGCGTCATACATTTCCCGGTCGCAATTTTTTCAACGCCCTGTTTCTCTCGCCGATCATCATTCCTCATTTGGTACTGGGGGTGGCGATGCTGCGCCTGTTTGCGCTGATGGGTGTGAACGGCAGCTTCACCTGGCTGATCTTCGCCCATGTGCTGGTCATCACGCCTTACGTACTGCGCCTGGTACTGGCGGCGGCAATCGGCATCGACCGCAGCGCCGAGCACGCCGCCGAGTCCCTGGGGGCCGACCGTTTCACGCTGTTTCGGAAGATCACCCTGCCAATGATTCTGCCCGGCGTGGCAGGCGGCTGGTTACTGGCGTTCATCAACAGTTTCGATGAAGTCACGCTGTCGATCTTTGTTACATCGCCCGCGACGCAGACCCTGCCGGTGCGCATGTATGTCTACGCCACCGAATCCATCGACCCGATGATGGCCGCCGTATCGGCACTGGTCATCGCCCTCACCGCCGCCACCATGATCCTGCTCGACCGGGTCTACGGGCTGGATCGCGTGCTGGTCGGCAAACACTAATCCGGAGCTTTCACGTTATGGCATTGCTGAAACGACTGACCGAACATGATCGCCCGGTTCTGCCCTTCACCCTTGACGGCCAGCCGGCCAGCGGTCTGTTGGGCGATACCTTGCTGACCGCGGTACTGACCGCCAGCGAACACTTGCGCGGCAGTGACTTCAGCGCCGAACCTCGCGCCGGTTTCTGCATGATGGGCGCCTGTCAGGACTGCTGGGTGAGGCTGGGTGACGGTCAGCGCGTGCGTGCCTGTTCGACGCTGCTGAAGGCCGGTCAGGCGGTGATTCGTGAACCGGGGCGCTGCGTATGAGCGATCAGACAATTGCCATTGTCGGCGCAGGACCGGCCGGCATTCGCGCCGCCCAGACGCTACTGGCCCACGGCATCAAGGCCTGCCTGATCGATGAAGGGCTGCGCGGCGGCGGCCAGATCTACCGTCGCCAGCCGGACAACTTCCAGCGCTCGGCCAAGGCGCTCTACGGCTTTGAAAGCGCCAAGGCGGTCGCGGTGCACGACGCGCTCGACACGCTGGCCGCACAGATCGACTATCGGCCGCAGACGCTGGTCTGGAACGCCGAAAATCACCAACTCGATACCCTGCAAAACGGTACCGCCGCCACTGTTGATTTCAGCCACCTGATCGTCGCCACCGGTGCCACCGACCGAATTCTGCCGGTGCCCGGCTGGACCCTGCCCGGCGTGTACAGCCTCGGCGCAGCGCAGATCGCGCTCAAATATCAGGGCTGTGCGATTGGCCAGCGCGTGGTGTTTTGTGGCAGCGGCCCGTTGCTGTATCTGGTCGCTTACCAGTACGCCAAGGCTGGCGCGAAGGTGCTGGCGGTGCTCGACAGCGCGCCGTTTTCGGCGCAATGCAAAGCATTGCCGGCGCTGCTGGGCCAACCGGCAACGCTGGCCAAAGGCATGTATTACCGCGCATGGCTGAGTGCAAACGGCATTCCCGTGCATCAAGGTGCGCAGCTCACACGCATCGACGGGGAAAAACGTGTAGACGGTATTCAATGGCAACGTAACGGCAAATCGGGCCACCTGGCCTGTGACGCGGTCGCTTTTGCCCATGCACTGCGCAGCGAGACGCAACTGGCTGACCTGCTGGGCTGTGAATTCGCCTGGAGCGCGCTCAACCGGGCGTGGCTGCCGACCCGCGACGACTGTGGACGCAGCAGCGTGTCAGGCATCTATCTGGCGGGCGACGGTGCGGGAATCATGGGCGCAGACGCTGCGGAAATGGCCGGAGAACTGGCCGCGCTCGGGCTGCTGCAAGACATCGGTGTGGTGGCAGACACCGCCCGTATCGACACGCTTAAAACTGCCTTGCGACGCATCGAACGCTTCCGCCACGGGCTGGAAACCGCGTTTCCGTTCCCTGAGGACTGGGCCGCCAACGTGGTGGATGACACGCTGGTGTGCCGCTGCGAAGAAGTCTCTGCAGGCGAGATTCGCAGTGCCGTGCAGGATGGCCATTGGGAGATCAACCGGGTCAAGGCCATGTGCCGGGTCGGTATGGGGCGCTGTCAGGGCCGGATGTGTGGCCTGGCCGCGGCCGAGATCATCGCCCGCGAGAGCGGCCGGTCCGTCGAGCACGTCGGCCGCCTGCGCGGTCAGGCACCGATCAAGCCGCTGCCCTTCGGTCTGGGGATGCAGCCCATGGAGAAGCAATCGGTGGAGACGCAACCATGAGCACACTGATTGAAACCGATGCGATTGTCATCGGCGGCGGCATTGTCGGCGCCTCGTCAGCCTTGACGCTGGCCCTGAAGGGCAAGCGGGTCGCCTTGCTGGAACGCGATTTTTGCGGATCGCACTCCAGCGGTGTCAATTACGGCGGCGTGCGGCGTCAGGGCCGTCCGTTGTCGCAGTTGCCCTTGTCGCAACGGGCGCATCAGATATGGGGCAACCTGCGTGAGCTGATCGGCATCGACGGCGAGTACCAGCGCTCGGGCCACCTCAAACTGGCGCGCAGCGAACAGGACATGAATGCCTTGCGCGCCTACGCCGAAGCCAGCCAGGGATTCGGCCTGGATTTGCAACTGCTTGATCGCGATCAGCTGCGCGCGCGTTATCCCTGGGCCGGCGATGTCGCTGTCGGTGCATCGCTGTGCGCCGACGACGGACACGCTAATCCACGTCTGGTATCGCCGGCCTTCGCCCGCGCTGCTCGTCGGGCAGGCGCACAGGTGTTCGAGCAGGCGCCGGTCAGTGAAGTCAGCCACGACAGCAACGTGTTCGTCGTCACCACCGCCAGCGGTCTGACACTGCGCGCCACCTGGCTGCTCAACTGCGCCGGGGCGTGGGCCGCAGCGCTGGCAGCACAATTCAACGAACCGGTGCCGATGTATTCAGGGCACCCGGCAATGCTGGTGACAGAACCGCTGCCGATGTTTATGGACGTCAGCACCGGTGTCGAAGGCGGCGGCATTTATGCCCGGCAAGTGGCTCGCGGCAATTGCGTTCTGGGCGGCGGACAAGGCTTTGCCCTCGACCCGGCACGCACCAGACCGGGACAGGCGGCGGTGCTGGATATCCTGCGCAACGCCGTCGAACTCTACCCGCCACTCGCCGGCGCTCAGGCCATTCGCACCTGGAGCGGAACCGAAGGCTATCTGCCGGACCGTGAACCGGTGCTGGGCCCAAGCCTGACCCGTCCAGGTCTGCTGCACGGCTTCGGCTTTGCAGGGGCAGGCTTTCAGATCGGTCCGGCAGCGGGTGAAGCGCTGGCCGAATGGGTCTGCGAAGGCGCCTCACGGATTTCGCTCGATGCCTTTTCCATCGGCCGCTTTCAGCAAATCGCCCTGCAAACCCCTGCCATCGAACTTGTTACGAACGTCATCCCATTGCACAGAGGAAGGTCGTCCCTATGAAAAGTACCAAACGTCTCGCCCTCACCGGGCTGTCCTGCCTGCCGCTGGCCGCCGCACTTCTGTCCACGCCTGTCATGGCCGAAACCACGCTGTACCTGGGCATGAACGGTGGGACCATGGAGCGCCTTTATGCCGATCAGGTGCTGCCGGCTTTCGAGAAGGCCAACAACGTCAAGGTGGTGATCGTGCCTGGCACATCGGCCGACATCCTCGCCAAGGTTCAGGCGAGTAAGGACAACCCGCAGATGCACGTCATCTTTCTCGACGACGGCATCATGTATCGGGCTATTTCCATGGGCCTGTGCGACACGCTGCAGCCGAGCGCCAGTCTGGCCGACCTGCCTGCCAAGGCCAAAATCAAGGAACAGGCAGCAGCCGTCAGCCTGGGCGTGACCGGCCTGGCCTACAACACACGGATGTTCAAGGAGCAGGGCTGGAGCGCGCCCACCTCGTGGATGGACCTGGCCGATAAACGTTTCAAGGACAAGGTGGTGTTCCAGTCACTGGCCTCCTCGACCTTCGGCCTGCATGGCTTTCTGATGTTCAACCGTATCCAGGGCGGCAGCGAGAAAGACGTCGAACCCGGCTTCAAGGCCTGGCCGAAGACCATCGGCCCGAACGTACTGGAATACATCGCCAGCTCGGCCAAGATCTCGGAAATGGTGCAGACCGACGAAGCCGCCCTGTTCCCGCTGACACCCACCCAGGTCACCGCGCTGAAGATCAAGGGTGTACCGGTGGAATATGCATCGCCCAAGGAAGGCGGCGTGGTGTTGAACGTGGCTGAATGTGCGATAGCCAATAACAACCAGCCGGAGCTGGCCCAGAAGCTGGCGGCCTACCTGCTGACACCAGAAGCACAGGCGCCTGCGCTGGAGTTCGGTGACCAGATCCCGTCGAACCCGAAAACCCCGACCACTGACAAGACACGCAGTCAGGTCGAGGCCATGGAGAAGTACCTGGAAACGGCGGTGACCATCGACTGGGATCAGGTCAATCAGATCCGTCCCGAGTGGAACGCACGCTGGAGCCGCAGCATCGAGCGCTAGAGGTCCACGGCGACGCCGAAAGGCATCGCCGTGCGTAAAAGACGCAGGCTGATTGCCATCCGGCAAATTATTTCAACTTATTACCGTGCACGGGAGTCCCACCGTTACGCCCTCTGCTTCGGGCGCATTTTGACGGTGGTTCTTTCCCTATGAGTTTTATTGTCTGCATGGGCGTGCTTGGCGTGCTGTTGATGCTATTGGCGCTCACTTCCTCTTACCTGCGCTGGATGCCAGTGACCACATCGGCCGTGTGCCTGGGATTCGGCTTCGGCATCGGCCCGATGGGCCTGGATATCGTCGATCTGGATTTCGAGAAATCCTACGAGTGGCTGGAACGCCTGACCGAAGTGGCGGTGCTGTTTTCGCTGTTCGGTACGGGCATCAAGTTGCGCCTGCCCTTGCGCGGCAAAGCCTGGCATTCAGCCTATTGGCTGGCCGGGCCGGTGATGCTGGCGACCATCGCTGGCGTGACGGTCGCGGGGCACTACATCATTGGCCTGGACTGGGGCGTGTCTTTGTTGCTCGGCGCGATGCTGTCGCCGACGGACCCGGTACTGGCCGGGATGGTCCAGGTCAACAATGCCCGGGATCAGGACCGCCTGCGCTTCGGCCTGTCCGGCGAAGCGGGCCTCAACGACGGGACCGCGTTTCCATTCGTGATTTTTGCCTTGCTGTACCTGAGTTCCGGGGGCGCGATGGGCGACTGGGTCCAGGGATGGCTGATCAAGGATTTGATCTGGGCGGTGCCGGCCGGTCTGTTGATTGGTTACGGGATGGGCCGCGGGGTCGGCCATCTGATGATCTTTCTGCGCATCAAGAACGCCGACAGCACCACCTCGCCCAATGACTTTCTGGCGCTGGCACTGATCGCCCTGGCTTATGTCGTTGCGCAAAGCGTGGGTGCCTTTGGCTTTCTTTCGGTATTTGCCGCCGGATTCGGGCTGCGTCAGGCTGAGGTACGTGTCACGCGGTCAGAGCTGCCGTCCGAGCACGTCGCGCAGCCGGTCCTCGGGCATATGACGTCCTCCCTCGAGCAGGGCACGGTCGCGCAGGTCGACGACATGAGCGACTCGCAACTGGCTGCCGGCGTGATGATGGGCGATATGCTGGCGTTCGGTAGTCTGGTGGAGCGCGCCATGGAAGTCCTGCTGATCACCCTGCTGGGCGCGGCGCTGGCGATGTACTGGGACTGGCGAGCCATTGGCCTGGGTATCGCGCTGTTCTGCGTGATTCGTCCTGCCAGCGTCTGGTTGCTGGTGAGTCGTCGCCTGCTCAATGTCCGACAAAAAGCACTGGTTGGCTGGTTCGGTATTCGTGGGATCGGCAGTCTTTATTACCTGTGTTTTGCCTTGTCGCATGGTCTGGCACACGATGTCGGCCACGTCGTCGTTGGCATGACCCTCTCGGTCGTCGCCCTGAGCATTCTGGTACACGGCATCAGTATCCAGCCTTTGCTGGAGCGTTACGAGCGCAGTTCCGCCGCCAGGCCTGATTGATCAGTCATCAAGGCAAAGCGCCATAGAGCGTGTCGATGAGCGTATTGGAACAAGCAATTGGACTGCGGCATTTCGACTCGGTTAGCGTGGCGTCATCCGGCCAGTGCAAACCGCAATGCGTGCGGCTACTATGTTTATACGCACAAGGCACTTTGCCAGCCTGCGATCAGGTGTGAAATTGGCGCATTACAAATTGGCTGAACCCTTGTCACGCACTGGCCTCCAAACCCGGTAATACAGCCCACTCGATTATTTAGAAGGTGAAATGTCAGAACCCGTCCTGATGGACCGCTTTGCACGTAAGGTCGATTATCTGCGCATGTCGGTCACCGACCGCTGCGATTTTCGCTGCGTGTACTGCATGGCCGAAGAGATGACGTTTCTGCCTCGGCAACAGATTCTGTCGCTGGAGGAGATCCTCCAGGTGGCCGAGCGCTTCGTGGCACTGGGCACGCGCAAGATTCGTCTGACCGGTGGTGAACCGCTGGTACGCGCAGGTGTGGTCGGGCTTTGCGAGAAGATCGCCGCCCTGCCCGGCCTGCGTGAGTTGTGCATGACCACCAACGGTTCGCAGCTGGACAAACTGGCTGCCCCGCTGTTCAAGGCCGGCGTCACGCGCCTGAACATCAGCCTGGACAGCCTCGATCCACAGCGTTTCCGCGAGCTGACCCGCACAGGCGATCTGCACAAGGTGATTGCCGGCATCGATGCCGCCAACGCCGCCGGTTTTGTGCACACCAAGCTCAACTGCGTGGTGATGCATGGTCGCAACGATGATGAGATCAACGACCTGCTGGCGTTCGCCATCGATCGCAACCTGGACGTTTCGTTTATCGAAGAAATGCCGCTGGGCATCATCAGCGAACACAGCCGCGCCGAATCCTTCTACTCCAGCGATCAGGTGCGCGAACGCATTGCCGAACGTTACACGCTGGTGCCTTCCACTGACTCGACTCAAGGGCCATCGCGCTACTGGCGCCTGGCCGAGGCACCGGGCATTCGCATCGGCTTCATCTCGCCGCACAGCCACAACTTCTGCGGCACCTGCAATCGCGTGCGCATGACCGTCGAAGGTCGCTTGCTGCTGTGCCTGGGCAACGAGCATTCCGTGGATTTGAAGGCGGTATTGCGCGCCAATCCCGGCCAGCCGGAAAAGCTGGAAAAAGCCATCATCGACGCCATGCAGCTCAAGCCGTGGAGCCACAACTTCACCCACGACGATGGCGTGCAGGTGGTGCGCTTCATGAATATGACGGGCGGCTGACAGCCGCCCTGAAGGATGACGCCTCGTATGAGGCGTTATTTATTTACCGGCCTTGCGAAAGAACAAGGTGATCTGCCCGACTTCGACACCCAGCTTGGTCATCGACGAACGATTGGCCATGGTCTGCTTGTCGATCAGGTACATCCAGTCATCCAGGCTCACGTCATACTCGGTGCCATCCACCGGCAACCTGAGCACATAGTTCCAATGGAAGCTGTTGCCTGACACTTCGCCATAGGCCTCGCCAACCACGTCACCTGCCGTGCCCTTCCAGCGCCCCGGACCATCGGGACGCAAGCGCCACTCCCGGACCTGTTTGGTGCCATCGCTGTAGCTGAAGGCCTCGTGCATGACCAGCACTTCGCCTTCACTGTGCCCGTCGATCACCACGGTAAAGCGCTTGGTGACTTCACCGGAGCGCTTTTGAAACATTCCCCAGGCCTCGACACGCCCGGTGAAGTACTGTCGCAGATCGAGCTTGGGCTCTTCCTGACTGTAACGGGTTACCGGCACACCGCCGCAGCCGCTCAGTACAAGCCCTGCACACAACATCAACATCCACTTTCTCAGCATGCGCCCTCCTTGATGGGTCATGAGCCGGTACTGCCGAGCAACTGCTCGCGAAGCTCCGGGTTACGGGTTTTCGGGTCAAGCCAGATGGAAAAGAAAGCCTTGGCGAACTGGCTGTCGGGCACCACATGCTGGAGCTTGTCGCCAACATAAAACCGCGCTTCGCGGCCAGGCAGGTACACACCGGTAATCTTCATGCCCGGCTGGACGTCGACAAATGACTGGTTCATCTGCTGGCGCCATTCAGTCAGTTGCTGTTCGTTCACCTTCGCACCGGAAATACGCTTGATCTCATCGATACTGGCATCGACGAGGTCTTCACGATCAATGGCTCGGTGGTAAGTCAGCTCAAGGGCCAGCGGTGCATCCGCGACGAAAGGCTTGGCGGGGCTGAGCAACCTGGCCGTATAGATGCGAAAACCGAACAGACTGAGGTCACCGCCACCGACGACCTGAGCATTGGGCAATGCCTCACGCCAATCCGCCGAAGCGCCAGCGCTGAGCAACATCATCAACCATAACCATCGTGGCGCACGCATCGGCAACCTCTGTTTATGTCATGTGCAGGCACTGCCGTGACAGTCACCACAGTCAGCGAGTGAGAAGAGTCAGAATCGCTGACTCATGGCCGGAATCTATACCACCAAAAACGCTTTGTACAACCTGTAGGCCCTCGCCGTCCCGGTGACGAAAACCAAAAAGCCTGTTCCCGATCAGTATCGGGAACAGGCTTCAGGACCTGCGATGCCCTACTCAGGCAACCTGCGAGTGCGCCTGCCGACGGGTCTTCTGCCACTCACCTTTCAACGCCTGCAGCGTGTTCTCCATGTAGGCACGATCGGCAGCGGCTTTCTTGCCGACATAACCCTGGCCACGACGGAACATCTTCAGGGATGCGCGCAGTTGCGGGTGCGCATCACGAAACTCGTGCTCTTGCGTGAACGGCGACATGGCGTCGACGCGAACTTCACCCGACTCGGCCACCCAGGCGATATGATTATCCAGCGTGTCTTTGCACGCAGCAAACAGACGAGCCAGTTCATCAATAGTCGGTTGTGTGTTGATATTCATGTTGATGCCCCTTCGCTCGTAGACTGTTCAATAATTGATACATCAAGTTCATGCGCCAGAACTTCAGCAATGCACACGATTGAGTGTGCGTCGAATACCGTTCCAGCCCTCAAGGACATGCAGGTAGCCTTGATGAAGAGCCGCTACACAGCGGCATCAGCGTAGAGAGAAGAAGTCACGAAACCCAAAGACCCGGCCCAGGATCGGCAATCGATCCGTTACAAGCATCATGAGGACATTTCGCCAGCTTCTCGCCCTTATCGACGACAAATGCCAGTTCAGCTCCATCAATCTGCCTTGTGGGCAGCCTACATCCGGGAACATCTCGACGGCTTGCCGAGCCTGTTCATCACACCTTTTGCAGCGCTCCCGATCGGGGAGACAGCTGCATAATGCAAAAGGAAAATGGGCACGTCAACGATTATGTAGTGATTATTTTTTATCACTACATAATCGTATGAGGGACGTGGGGTTACGTAAAAAGGTGACTGAATGGTCATGGGGGTACAGGTTATCAAGGGTGGTCAGGGACATCGGCACGACGGCCTCTGAAGACCAGCAAAAAGGCCTGAAAGCGTTCGCTTCCAGGCCTTTTCACAACACACAAACAGCTGACTGTCAGCTCACCTTGAAGCGCCCCACCAGGCCCTGCTGCTGCTCCGCCAGACGCGCGAGTTCGCGGCTGGTGACGGCGGTCTGCTCGGCACCTGCACTCACCTGAATGACCAGCGAGTTGATGTCGTCGACGTTGCGGTGGATCTCTTCGGCCACCAGGCTTTGCTCTTCAGCGGCCGAAGCGACCTGGATGTTGCGGTCGCTGATGGTCGCAATGCCTTCGGCGATCTCTTCCAGCAGTTCACCAGCGCGCACGACGTTGCTGGCACCCTCCTGCGCCTTGCCCAGGGTTTCCTGCATCGACGCGGCAGCGCGTTCCGAGCCGGACTGCAGGTTGGCGATCATTTTCTGGATGCTGACGGTAGAGTCCTGAGTCTTCTTGGCCAGATTGCGCACTTCGTCGGCAACCACCGCGAAACCACGCCCCTGCTCGCCGGCACGTGCAGCCTCAATGGCTGCGTTGAGCGCCAGCAGGTTGGTCTGGTCGGCGACGCCACGAATGACATCGAGCACCGAGGAGATCGAGTTGCTCTCGCCCTTGAGCTCGTCAATGATCCGTGAAGTCTCTTCTGCCTGCACCGAGAGCCCCTGAATCAGGCCGATGGTGTTGTCGATTTCGGTCTTGCCCAGCAGGGTGCTGTTGTTGACGCGCTGCGACATCTCGGCCGCGTCAGTGGTGCTGCGCGCGACATCCTTCACAGTGGCACTCATCTCGCTGATGGCAGTGGCGACCTGATCAGTGCCCTGGCGTTGTTGCGCCACGTTCTGATTGGTTTGCAACGCCACTGCGGAAGACTGCTCGGCGGCGGTGGCAACCTGTGCCGTGGCGCTGCCGATGTCGCGGATGACCTCACTGATCTGTTGCGCCATGTTGTCCAGATTGCGCGAGATCTCGCCGAACTCGTCCTTGCCGACATAACGGGTCCGGGCGGTCAGATCACGTGTGGAAAGTGCCATCAGCGTGCGGTTCACATCGACCACCGCAACCTTGATGTTACGGATGATCACCGACGCCAGCCACAGCACGACGATCAGCATCAGGACGACAATGGCAACCGCCACGTACAGGCTGCTTTGAGCGGAGCTGCGCGCATCCATTGCCAGGCCGACGACGTTCTGGCCAAGCTCTGCCTCCACCTGCGCCATCATGTCGATACGCACGGTCGCAAGGTTGAACCAGTCTTCCGGCTTGACGTTGAGCGGGTCACCCAGCGGAGTATCGAAGCCCAGGCGTTGCAAGCGGGCCACTTCGAGCGATCCTGGTTGCTGCAAAACGGCATTGAGTTTGGTTTTGAAGGCTTCAGGTGACCAGCGCTGGAACGCTTCGAAATACCCCGAGAACTCGCCCAGGTTGCGACTGAAGCGCGATAACAGTGCGGCGTCAAACCGGTTCTGGTTGAATGCCAGACCAAGCAATACACGCTCGCGACCGGCACGTTCCTTCATATCCACGAACTGATTGAGCGAGCTCAGGCCGCGCAATATTTCCGGATCCTCGATACTCGATTCCATTGAGTAAGAGAAGCCGATGAGTGTCTTGATGATGTCGGTGAAGCGCGTACCGGATTCTGTATTGTTGATCCCGAGTGAGTCCACCTTGAGGCGCAGAGCGATCAGCTCCTCGAATGCGCGGTTGACCTTATCAGGTCCGGGAATACCGTCGGTGGACTGGGCGCGCATCTCACTTATAGCCTTGTCGGTTTCCTGACGAAACGTCTTCAGCTTGTCCTGCATGGACTTGCCGCCGCTACCCAGAAATACGCCGCTGGCGCCACGTTCGCGCTGGAGAGTGGTGACTACGTCACTCACTTTCTGTGCGGCGCTGGTGGCTGTCACTGCGCGCCTCATATCACCGAGGTTTTCACTTTTGTCAGCGACGAACAAACCTGCAAAGGCAAGGAAGCCCAATAGGGGGAATATTAAAATAAGCAGCAGTTTCATACTCAAAGGAGCATTTCTAAGCATTGCAGACCTCATGACGTGCAGACTTTTCTATAAAGAATATCCAGGGCGTAACGTTCTGTAGCGTCGACGTTTTTTTTCGCCAGGGACTGTTCGGTAATCAGCCTGCCGTAGCCGATCTTGCTTCCGTATCACTGTCTCGGCTGTCTTCCGGGAAGCTTTACCCACTATTTGAATTTGTTAGTTCAAACAGCGAACTCAATAAAGCACAGGGTGCAAGAAGTTTGGATCCACAAAGAAATGACCGCCTTGGGCGGTTATGATGAGAAGAGAAATATAAATCCACCGAGAGTGTCACCTGTAACGGCGAAGACAATCTCGGTGGATAGAAGTTGCAACTTTTTTCTATTCAACCCATACGTTTTTTATAACTGATTAACGCAGGTTGGTTTTCGCCAGCTCCAGCACTTCACTGCCGCGCCCGCTCATGATCGCGCGCATCATGTACAGGCTGAAGCCCTTGGCCTGGGCCAGCTTGATTTTCGGTGGGATGCCCAACTCCTGCTTGGCAGTGACAACGTCGATCAGCACCGGACCGGGATGATCGAACGCCTTGCGCAAAGCGGCAGGCAACTCTTCGGCGTTCTCGACACGCAGGCCCAGAATGCCTGCGCCCAGGGCAATCCCGGCGAAGTTGGTTTCATGCAGGTCAGTGCCATGCGGCACGTAGCCGCTGGCTTTCATTTCCATGTCGACGAAGCCCAGCGAGCTGTTATTGAACACCACCATCTTGATAGGCAGGTTCAACTGACGAATGCTCAGCAGGTCGCCCAGCAACATGGACAGACCGCCGTCGCCAGACAAGGCTACGACCTGACGATCCGGATGTTCAGCCTTGGCCCCCAGAGCTTGTGGCAAAGCGTTGGCCATCGAGCCGTGGTTGAACGAGCCGAGCAGACTGCGCTTGCCATTCATGTGCAGATAGCGTGCAGCCCACAGCGTCGGCGTACCGACGTCGACGGTAAAGATCGCATCGGCATCCGCCTGCTCGTCAACCAGTCGAGTGAGGTACTGCGGATGAATCGGCGTACCATCTGGCGTCGGGGTGGCCAGCTCGTCCAGTTCTTCACGGGCCTTGGCGTAGTGCTTCAGGGCCTTGTCGAGGAAACGGCGATCGGTGTGCGGCCTGAGCTTTGGCTGAAGCGCCTCCAGGGTTTCCCGCACCCCGCCCACCAGACCCAACGCCACCGGCGTGCGACGCCCTAGCTGGGTCGGATCGAGGTCGATCTGGATGATGTCGGCTTTTTCGGGATAGAAATTCCGATAGGGGAAGCTGCTGCCGAGAATCACCAACGTATCGCAGGACAGCATGGCGTGGTAGCCGGAGCTGAAGCCGATCAGGCCGGTCATGCCGACGTCGAAGGGATTGTCGTATTCGACATGCTGCTTGCCGCGCAAGGCGTGAACGATCGGCGCGCCCAGCGTATCCGCCAACGCCAGAACCTGCTCGTGGGCACCCTCGCAACCCGCACCGCACAGGAGTGTGACGGCTTTGGAATCGTTGAGCATGTCGGCCATCGACTGCAGATCGTTTTCGGCAGGCACCACCCTGGGCGCTGTAGCCTCGATCCATTTTGCCGCGACATCCGGCGCAGCGCTGAGCGCCACGTCGCCCGGCAAGACGATTACCGCCACACCTTTCTGGCTGATCGCAGCACGCATGGCCCGTTCCAGCACACGCGGGAACTGCTCGGGGTTGCTGACCAGTTCGACGAAGTGGCTGCACTCCTTGAACAGCTCCTGCGGATGGGTTTCCTGAAAGTAATCCAGACCGATTTCCGAAGACGGAATATGCGCAGCAATTGCCAGAACCGGCACCCGGTTGCGATGGCAGTCGTACAGGCCATTGATCAGGTGCAGGTTGCCCGGTCCGCAGCTGCCGGCGCAGACCGCCAGCTTGCCGCTGGACGCCGCCTGCGCACCGGCAGCAAAGGCTGCGACTTCTTCATGACGGGTGTGCATCCAGCGAATCGAATCGGTGCGTTCCAAGCTGTCGGTCAGGCCGTTGAGGCTGTCTCCGGACACCCCCCAGATGTGCGAAACACCCGCCGCTGCGAGGGTTTGCGCGAGATGGTCGGCAATGGTCTTGGACATTCCGGGTTCCTTGTCGAGGCAATGATAATGAGTTCGGTAAAACGCGCGCAGCGCTCTGCCACGCCTGTTGTGGTCGACCCGATGCATTCTCGACAGTTCAGAAAACCTGAGCCCTGTTCAGGGCTCGGTCGTTCGGCAAGCGTTTTAAAACGCTGATCAGGCGTGCGGGTTGCCCGGCGCCTTGGTGGGTGTGGCGTACTCAGGCTTGAGCTTGCCCTCGCTGTCCAGCAGCCAGGCATCGAGAATCTCCCGCACCACGGGGCCTGCTACCCGGCCACCCGCCTCGCCGTTCTCGATGGTCACCGACACGACGATTTTCGGATGGTCGGCCGGCGCGAAACCGACGAACAAGGCGTTGTCGCGGTTACGCTCAAGGGTCTTCAGACGGTTATAGCGCTCACCCTGCTTGATCGCCACCACCTGCGCCGTACCACTTTTGCCGGCGATGCGGTACTGAGCGCCCTTGGCCGCATCCCGCGCAATGCCGCGGGGATCGTGCATGACCATCTGCATGCCGGTATTGACCTGATTCCATTCATTGGGATCGCGCAACACGATATTTGGCATCGGATGCTCGTCGACAGGTGCCTTATCACCGACTTCCATCGCCAGATGCGGTCGATGCCAGACACCCTTGCTGGCAATCAGTGAAGTGGCCTGAACCAGTTGCAACGGCGTGACCTGCATGTAGCCCTGGCCAATGCCGAGAATCACCGTTTCGCCGGGGAACCATGCCTGGCGACGCGTGGCCCGCTTCCATTCGCGGGACGGCATAAGCCCTGCAGACTCCTCGAACATGTCCAGCGACACCTTCTGGCCGATACCGAACATGGTCATGTAGTCGTGCAGGCGGTCGATGCCGAGCTTGTGCGCCACCGTGTAGAAATAGGTGTCATTGGAACGCATGATCGCCGTGTCCATGTCCACCCAGCCATCGCCACTGTGATTCCAGTTACGGTATTTGTGGTCGAAGTCCGGCAACTGGAAGTAGCCGGGATCGAAGACCTTTGTCGAGGCGGTCATCACACCGCTGTCGAGACCGGCAATCGCCACTTCCGGCTTGACTGTCGAGCCCGGTGCGTACAGGCCACGCAGCACTCGGTTGAACAGTGGCCGGTCAATGGAATCGCGCAGCGCCGCATACTGTTTGAAGCTGATGCCGGTGACGAACAGGTTGGGGTCGAAGCTTGGCTTGCTGACCATCGCCAGCACGTCACCGGTTTCCGGGTCCAGTGCAACCACGGAGCCGCGTCGATCACCCAGCGCGTTTTCCGCCGCGGCCTGCAAATGCGCGTCCAGCGTGAGGGTGATGTTCTTGCCCGGCACCGGGTCAGTGTGTTTCAGCACGCGCAGCACGCGGCCCTGGGCATTGGTTTCGACCTCTTCATAGCCTACGTGGCCGTGCAGCTCAGACTCGTAGAAGCGCTCGACGCCGGTCTTGCCGATGGACTGCGTGCCGCGATACTCGTTATCGAGATGGGCCGCTTCCTTTTCGTTGATGCGGCCGACGTAGCCGATCGAATGCGCGAAATGGGCGCCCAACGGGTAATGGCGAACGAACTGCGCCGCCACGTCCACGCCCGGCAGCAGGTACTGATTGACCGCCAGAATAGCGATCTGCTCTTCGGTGAGTTCATAGAGCAATGTTGCCGGTTCGAACGGATGACGGACCTGCTTCAGTTCTTTGTCGAACAGAATCCGGTCTTCGTCGGGCAATTCCAGCAGGGTCATCAGTTCGTCGATCACCTTGTGCCAGTCGCCGGCGCGTTCACGGGTCAGGGTCAGGTTGAAACTGGGGCGATTGTCGGCAAGCACTTCGCCATTGCGGTCAAAGATCAAACCGCGCTCGGGCGGGATCGGCAGCACGTGAACACGGTTGTTTTCGGAAATGGTCGAGTGATAGTCGAACTCGGTGACTTGCAGGAAATACATGCGCGCGACCAGACAGGCAGCCAGCAGGCCGACCAGCACCGCGCAGGCAATCAGGCGCTGATTGACCAGCCGCGTCTCTTTTTCGTGGTCTTTCAGGGGAATTGGATTGGGCATTTCTACAGCTTCTCGGTGAAGGGCAAACGGCGCAACTAAACGTGTATATAAAGATTTCGGCGCGCACCATACCAAGAAGCGGCTGATTACAGGCGATCAAGCCGACAATCACAGGATGAAAAATCTGTCAGAAAAGACTCATTCGGGCGTGATCTGCAGCGTATTCGACGCTTCGCGGGCCTGCATGATGCGCGGCAGATTGGTCTCGATCCAGGTGACGAGGGTTTCAACCTGCAAGGCGACCTCTTCGCCCATTGGGGTCAAGCGGTACTGAACATGCGGAGGCACTATCGGCAACGACTTGCGGCTGACGAAACCATCATGCTCCAGATGTTGAAGCGTTTGCGCGAGCATTTTCTCGCTTACCCCGCCGATCTTGCGGCGTACTTCGCTGAAGCGATGCATGCCACCCCGCAACACCACCAGCACCAGCACGCCCCAACGGCTGCAGACATGATTGAGCACCACCCGCGAAGGACAGTCAGTGGCCAGCACCTGGCCCTGACGGACCAGCGCCAATAGCGTCTCGGCCGCTTCCGGCGGGAAGCCTTGCTGCATAACACCTGATTGCCGGGTACTTGATTGCGAAGCGGATTCGCTCATGACACTTACCTTTTTGTACGTACTTACTAAAGGTAAGCATCATGACTATGCTGGCGCTTCCTTTCAACCTGATTCAAGGAATCATTCCATGATCGTTGTCACCGGTGCCACAGGCCAGCTTGGCCGCCTCGTCATTGAACAGTTGCTCAGCCGCGTACCCGCTTCGCAAATCATCGCCGCCGTGCGCAGTCCGGAAAAGGCCGCCGATCTGTCCAGGCAGGGTACTCAGGTTCGTCAGGCCGACTATTCACAGCCTGCGACACTCGACAGTGCATTTGCCGGTGCCGACAAAGTGCTGCTGATTTCCTCCAGCGAAGTGGGTCAGCGCCTGCCGCAGCACAAGGCGGTGATTGATGCGGCCAAGCGCGCCGGGGTCAAGCTGCTGGCCTACACCAGCGTTCTGCGTGCCAAGACCTCGGCATTGAGCCTGGCCAGGGAGCACAGCGAAACCGAAGAGTACCTGAGCGCCAGCGGCCTGCCGTTCGTGTTGCTGCGCAATGGCTGGTACACCGAAAACTACACCGCAGGCATTCCGGGCGCACTGACCCATGGCGCGGTCATGGGCAGTGCCGACGAGGGTCGTATCAGCTCTGCTTCGCGTCTGGATTACGCCGAGGCGGCCGCAGTGCTGCTGACATCGGAAACGACACAGGCTGGTAAGGTGTATGAGCTGGCAGGCGACGAGTCCTACACGCTGTCCGAATTTGCAGCGCAGTTGTCGACGCAGAGCGGCAAGTCCCTGCCTTACGTCAACCTGCCACAGGCCGAATTCGAAGCCGCGCTTATCCAGGCAGGCCTGCCTGACTTCGTGGCCCGGTTGCTGGCAGATTCCGATGCCGCTGCTGCCAAGGGCGCCCTGTTCGATGACAGTCGCCAGTTGAGCGCGCTGATCGGCCGCCCGACCACCCCGCTTTCGGCAACCATCGCCGAGGCACTGAAAGGCTGAGCACAGCAAACCCGATCGAATGATTTGCCACGGTGAAGGTCCGAGTTATTACGAGGCATTAAGCCATCGCCTGATACCAAAGACTGGGAGTCTTCACATGAACAGCAAATCGTTGATCGCCTGCATGACCTTGCTCGGCTGCTTTTCCGCCGTCACCCTGCCCGTCCACGCGGCAGAGACGGCGGACCCGAAAGTCACCGAATCCAAGGACAACGTCCATGAGCTGGAAGTAGGCTCCCGCGTTCCGGAAAAATATCGTCGCAGCGACCTGGAAGTGAAGGACTGGAAAAGCAAAGGCCTGGAAACACCCGCCAAGGAAAGCGAATGGGTGAAAATTAACGACAAGTACGTGCGTTTCCAGAAGGTCAATGGCCAGATCATGGACATCGTGCCGGTCAAGAAGTAAGGCGCAGCCTGCTTCGCCAGTGCTCTGCGTGAACATGTCCGAGCGCCGCAGGGCGCCATTCAGGGCATGTCAGCGCAGAGCTCGTCTCGACAGGCCAACATCGCATGAGCGATGGCCAATGTCGCTCAGCATCCGGTACTCTCGTCGCTCTGCCGACGGGATATCAGCATGAACCGCAACGAACCCAGCAAATCGACCGCAACCCCTTTTTTCTGGCGCGATGAGCACCTTTCGTTCATCGAAGCCCGTTCTGTAGAGGATGGCCGACGGGTCTGTTACGCGCCTCACTCGCATGAAATCTTTTCCGTCGGCGCGATCACTGCCGGACAGAGCACCTATGTGCATGAAAAGACCTCACAGTGCGTCACGTCAGGCACTGTAGTGTTGATGAATCCGGGCGACGTGCATGCCTGCAACCCGATCAATGACCAGGCCTGGTCGTATCTGATGCTCTATGTGGACAGCGGCTGGCTGGGCGACATTCAGGGCGAAACGGGGTTGAATGCCGGGCACGGTTTTCAACCATTGCCCCATACGCACAGCGATGATTCGATCCTGTTCGCTGCATTGACTGCGCTGTTCCAGACGCTGACTGATACGAGAATCGATACGCTGCAAAAACACTGCTCAGCCGTGGCCTTCTTTACCCTGATGCTGGAGTCACTCGGCACGGCACCGGCACGGCCCCGCCCACCATCACCTCGCGTTGCCCGAGCCGCCGAATACATCAACGACAATTTCACCCGGCCCATCAGGCTTTCCGACATTTGTGCCGCAGCCAATCTCTCGGCGTCCTACCTGATTCGCTCGTTCGAACAGCGCTATCATCTGACTCCGCATGCCTACCTGCTCAATCGGCGGATCCAGCATGCCCGCAGACAGCTGAAAAGCGGCAAGATGATCGCCGATGTTGCTCAGGAGGCAGGCTTTGCCGATCAGGCGCACTTTCAACGTGAGTTCAAAAAGCATCTGGCAGCAACGCCAGGGCAGTATCGGCTGTGATGACACGGGTCAGATCAGCAGATATACCGCGCAGCCAGCCAGTAGTAGCGCCATGATGCGGTTGAAGACGCGCACACTTGCCGCGCTGCGCAAGCAATGCCCAAGAAAGCTTCCGGCAAAGACCCAGCAGCCCAGCGACAGATAGCACACCACGCAGTAGATTCCTGCGAATTGCCAGATCAAGGCAGCCTCGCCGTTGGCGACAAAAACTCCCATGCCGGCTATCGAAGCCAGCCAGGCTTTGGGGTTGAGCCACTGCATGATTGCTCCGTGCACCAGCGAAGGACCAGCGCCCTGCTCGCTCATGTTCAGTTGTCCACTGTCGATGGCTAGTCGAAACGCCATGTACAGCAGAAATATCACGCCGGACCACTGAATGATTCGGGTCAGAAAGGGCCATTGCTGCAAGGTTTCATGCAGGCCAAAACCGATGAGCAGCAACAAAAGGGTAAAGCCCAGCGTGGCACCCAACACATGGCGCATGGCTGGTCTGACGCCATAGCGTGCACCGGCACTCAGCGCCACGATGTTGACCGGCCCGGGAGTGATGGAAGAAGCCAGTGCAAACGCGGCCATGGAAATCAGCAGACTCATGGAAAACCCCCTTGAATACGATCGGAAATGACCGGATCAAGGTAGTGACGGCAGCGAACCGCGTATTGAATGAAATTACCCTCAATTCGGTTCAGCCTGCCCGACCCTCTGATGCGTGACCAAAACCATTGCTTTTTTGTCCACTTGGCTTACAAATGCACTGTCATGTGCCTGTCACTCTCACTGCCACCTTTTCTGCGAGCCCGCTCCATGTCCAGAACCGTCGCCATTGCCTTCGCTTGCCTGCTTTCAACCACTGCCCATGCAGCCTGCCCGGCTGCGACCCCGGTCGACACGGCGCGCTGGATCTACGAGAAGCACCAGGATTTTTATCTGAACGGCAAAGGCAGCGCTGATTATTTGTCCAAACCTCTGCTGAGCCTGCTCAAGAAGGACTGGGCGTGCCAGAACGGCGATCAATGCGCCGTCAGTGCCAACCCGTGGACCGATGCGCAGGACGGTGATGTGCAAAAGCCGATCGACTGGAAGCTGGTGTCCAACTCGGACAAGCAGGCGGTGGTCGAAATGACCTATAACCTGGGTTACAAGGATGCCCCTCAACAGCCGGTCGCCAGCCAGACGACACGCCTGCTGCTGGCAAAAAATGCCAACAGTTGCTGGGTGCTGGAGAACCTTCAGGGGCCACAGGGCGTTGCCTTGATGCAGAGCCTGGAGGAATTTCCCTACGAAGGTGATTGATCGGCCTTGAAACAATCCGCCATTCTCGGTATCACAGGCACTTGAATTTCACGAGCGAGCACCATGAATACCTTTGAGCAATCGATTATTGAGGCTGCGCAGGCCGCCACGCCCAATAACACCGATGCCGAACGCGAAGCCGCCAGAGTCGCCGCCACGCAGGCGGTAGCCGAAATCATGTCCACGCGCAGTGGACTGGACCGCACGCTGGCACTGGCCGAGTTGCTGGATTCCTATTCGGAACACGATGATCAGGAAGATGATTAGGCTGATCGGCACGATGCGAAAAAATGATTGGCCTGTTTATTTATCTGCGGCATTAAAGAAAGCCGACCTTGCCGCCGACAACTCGGTTGGGTGGATTGATGATAGCCACCCGTTCATTTAGTGCGCTCGGATGCGACCTATAAGGGCACCATCCGTGCAGATCGAACAAATGCAAGACATCCAGGCCTACGTCAGGCGCACCGCCGACGAGCTAGAGCGAGTTTCGGCCAACCTCGCCGGGCATCTCCTCTACCTCGAGCGAACCTCCCGTGCACATGAAGCGCAAGAAGTCAGTGAGCGGATCATCGGCCTGCGTGCATCCGTAGATGGCCTTCGCGGTGTGTTCCGTTAACCGCCACTAGTTGTCCACGGCCTGCGACAGCGGTCTCGCTACGTCCTCCAGAGACTTGCGCTCGGCAGCCGCACCCCATATCGCCTGCACCAGCGCCGCCAGCAACATCAGCCCGGCGCCGATCAGATAACCGATCAACACATTGCTGCGCTCACCTGTTTCAATCAACTCCCCAAACAGGGTCGGGCCAATCATACCGCCCAGCCCCGTACCGAACGCGTAGAACACTGCGATTGCCAACGCGCGGATTTCCAGTGGAAAGGTTTCCGCCACTGTCAGGTAGGCCGAGCTGGCCGCTGCCGACGCAAAGAAGAAAATCACCATCCACGCAATGGCCTGCTGGGTCACGTCCAGCACACCTTGCTGGAACAGGTAGCCACTGATTGCCAGCAGTACGCCCGACAGGCCATAAGTGAGGCTGATCATCACCCGCCGGCCAATCACGTCAAACAGTCTGCCCAGCAGCAGCGGACCGCAGAAATTACCCAGCGCCAGCGGCAGCACGTACCAGCCGACGCGCTCGGCCGGCACGCCATAGAAGTCGGTCAGCACCAGGGCGTAGGTGAAAAAGATCGCATTGTAGAAAAACGCTTGGGCGGTGAGCAGCGTCAGGCCTACCAGCGAACGCTGACGAAACGTCACCAGCAACGTCCTGGCGACCTCGCCCAGCGGCGTGTGGTCTCGTGCGTGCAGGCGCAGGGGCTTGCCTGCTACGGCGGGCAACACGTGGCCCTGGCGCTGTAAGTCGGTTTCTATCTGCTCGACGATCTGCTTCGCCTGTTCAGCCTGGCCGTGTATCAACAGCCAGCGCGGGCTTTCCGGCAGCCACAGTCGCATCAGCAGAACCAGCAGACCCAATACCGCACCAATGCCGAAACACAGGCGCCAGCCCAGCTCGGCCCCGATCCACAGGGGGTCGAGCAAGACAATCGAGCCAATCGCACCGAGCGCGGCACCCAGCCAGAACGTGCCGTTGATGGTCAGGTCGACCCAGCCCCGGTAGCGGGCCGGGGTAAATTCCTGAATGGTCGAGTTGATTGCAGTGTACTCGCCACCGATGCCCATACCGGTCAGAAAGCGGAACAGCATGAAGCTCCATACGCTGAAGGAGAACGCCGTAGCGGCCGTCGCACCGACATACAGCAGCAAGGTGATGAAGAACAGCTTGCGGCGCCCGAGACGGTCCGCCAGCCAGCCAAAGAACAACGCGCCCAACACGGCACCGGCAATGTACGCGGCGCCCGCCAGGCCAATGTCGCTATTGGTGAGATTGAGCGCCGGGCTGGCTTTCAAGGCGCCGGCTACCGACCCTGCAAGGGTGACTTCCAGGCCGTCAAGCAGCCAGGTGATGCCCAGCGCCACGACCAGCAAGGTGTGAAACCGCCCCCAGGGCAGTCGGTCCAGTCGGGCGGGCAAATCGGTTTCGAAGACGCTGCCCTTGTGGCTCGGTGTGCTCATGTCCGGCTACCTGACGGCTGACATTGGTGTCAGGCTTGAGAGTCGCTGCCGCCGCCCAAGTTCAGCTGATCCAGAACCACAGCAATGTAAGATTGGCCGCCGAGATCAGCCCGAACAGACCCCAGGCAGCCGTTTTCACCAGCCGGCTGTTGACGAACGGCCCCATCAGTTGTGGGTCGCTGGTAAAGCGAATCAGCGGCCAGAGCGCGAATGGCAGCTGCAGGCTCAGCACAACCTGGCTGAGCACCAGCATCTGCCCCACCGAGCGGTCACCCAGCCAGACCACACCGATCAGCGCCGGAATCAGTGCCAGCGCCCGCGTGATCAAGCGCCGCTGCCAGCACGGAATCTTTGCCTGCAGAAAACCTTCGAGCACCACTTGCCCGGCAATCGTGCCGGTAAATGTCGAGCTTTGCCCTGCCGCCAGCAGCGCGATACCGAACAGCACGCTGGCGATCGCGCCACCTACCAGCGGATCGAGCAGGTGATAGGCGTCCTGAATCTCGACCACCTCGGTATGCCCGGTCTTGTGAAAAGCGGCAGCAGCAAGGATCAGAATCGCCGCATTGATCAGCAGTGCCAGGCTCAGCGAACCGATGGTGTCGAGACGCGCATAGCGAATGGCGCTGGCCTTGCTGGCCTGGTCCGAACCGTTGACCCGCGTCTGCACCACAGACGAATGCAGGTAAAGGTTATGCGGCATGACGGTGGCGCCCAGAATGCCGATGGCGATGTACAGCGGCTCCTGGCTGCTCAATACATCCCAACTCGGCTTCAGACCCGCGACGACGTCCGGCCAGAACGGCTTGATCAGAAACAGCTCGACGGCGAAGCAACTGGCGATGGTTGCAATCAGCCCCAGCACGATGGCCTCCAGACGGCGAAAATTGGCGCCCTGCAAGGCCAACACGATCAGCGTATCGAAGGCGGTCAGCGCCACACCGGTGGTGATGGAGACGCCGAGCAACAGATGAAACGCCAACGCTGCCCCCAGCACTTCCGCCAGATCGGTGGCGATGATCGACAACTCCGCCAGCAGCCACTGGCCCTTGGCGACCTTACGGCTGTAGCGGGCGGCCGACAGCTGCGCCAGATCACGGCCGGTAGCGATGCCCAACCGCGAACAGAGGTTTTGCAAGACCATTCCCGAGAGGCTGGCCAGCACCACCACGAACAGCAGTGAGTAGCCGAAGCGCGACCCGGCCTCGATGGCTGTCGCCCAGTTGCCAGGGTCCATGTAGCCGATGGAAACCAGCAGGCCAGGCCCGACGAACAGCATCATCTTGCGCAGCAAGGACGCGTTCGGCGGAATGGCCACACTGTCGGTAGTCGCCGAGGGGCAGAAAGGAGCGGTGGCAGTAGTGGGCAGTTTGTACGTCACGGGAACCCGGAATGCAGAAAGTTAAGGCATCATCCTAAGGTTTTACGACACATGTTGATACATCATTGCTGGCGTCATGCCTGCTGTTTTTCGCCTGCCTCTCTGCCTGACTAGGTCATCACTGCGCCGTTCTCACTTCCACGTAATTCCAGCGCTTTAATGGATCCGATATAAAAAATCGAAAAATTGATCCGATAAACAATTTTTCATCTTTTAAACCTTAATAACCGCATTAAAAGACCAATGATTACAAATTGTAAGGAGTAGTATTCAGGCCTTAACAAGAACTCAGGATGGCCATCCATGACCTCATTACCTCATGCCGAGACAGCCGCGAACGAGCCGTTGCGGGCAGCGTATATCTCGGCGCGCATTGACCGACTGCCTGCGGTCGCGACTATCTGGCGACTGGTCGCCCTGCTGTCTCTCGCCGGTTTTTTCGAGCTTTACGACCTGTTCCAGACCGCGTACATCAGTCCCGGCCTGATCCGCGACGGGATCTTCGCCACAGGAAGCCAGGGTCTGTTTGGTTTCTCCGATCAGGCGGCCTTCGCCTCGGCGACCTTTCTGGGGCTGTTCTTCGGTGCCAGCCTCGTCAGCCCGATTGCCGATCGTTACGGACGCCGCGCGATCTTTACCTTCGCGCTGATCTGGTACACCGTGGCCACCGTAATCATGGGCCTGCAAACCTCTGCGCTGGGCGTGATAGGCATGCGCTTCGTCGTGGGTATCGGCCTGGGGGTCGAGCTGGTCACCATCGACACTTACCTGTCGGAACTGGTGCCCAAGCGCATCCGCAGTTCGGCATTCGCCTTTGCCTTCTTCATTCAGTTTTTGTCAGTCCCCAGCGTCGCGCTGATGTCGTGGTGGCTGGTGCCCCAGGACCCTTTCGGTTTTTCCGGCTGGCGTTGGGTAGTGATCAGCAGTGCAGTCTTCGCCCTGTTTGTCTGGTGGCTGCGCTCGGCGCTGCCGGAATCGCCGCGCTGGCTGGCGCAGAAGGGACGCTTCGATGAAGCCGAGCGAATCATGGACGGCATTGAGGCACGCTGCATCAAGGACCACGGCAAACCACTGGATGAGCCTGAACCGGAAAACGTAGCGCTGTCAGGCAACGGCCGATTTGCTGACATGTGGCAGCCACCCTATCGGCGCCGCGCGCTGATGCTGATTGTGTTTCATGTGTTCCAGGCCATCGGCTTCTTTGGCTTCGGCAACTGGCTGCCTGCCCTGCTCTCGGGTCAGGGCCTGAGCGTTACTCACAGCCTGGGGTATGCGTTCGTGATCACGCTGGCTTATCCGCTGGGGCCGCTGCTGTTCGTGAAATTTGCCAACCGCTTCGAAAACAAATGGCAAATCGTCGGTTCGGCGTTGGGGGCGATGATTTTTGGCAGCCTGTTCGCCTTTCAGACCAGCGCGGCAGGACTGATTTTCTGCGGGATCATGATCACGTTCTGCAACGCATGGCTGAGCTTCAGCTACCACTCGTATCAGGGTGAGCTGTTCCCGACCAACATCCGCGCCCGCGCGGTAGGCTTCTGCTACTCGTTCAGCCGACTGTCAACGGTGTTCAGCAGCCTGCTGATCGGGATATTTCTAGACCACTTCGGCACGCCGGGCGTGCTGGCCTTCATCGTCGGCAGCATGTTGATCGTGATCGTCACCATCGGCCGATTCGGGCCACGCACACGCAATCTTGCGCTGGAGCAGATCGCTCACCGATGACAGGGTGCAGGGTTGAGTGGGTTCAGGCCTGAGCCCACTCAACATTGGTGACACCAAAGTGCTCGGCATAGGGTTTCGATACCCGAGCGACCTTCTCCAGTCGATATTTCGGTATGCGTGCGAGACCTGCATCGACACTTGCGTAGTGCCATGCTTCAGCGTTATCCATATTCTCGGTTCGTATATAAAAGCTCTTGAACGAACCATTCAGCAGATAATCAATGCGGTAATGCTTTGGAAGTGCCATTGAAAGTCTGATCCTTTTTCAGCAGTGGCTTGAAGTATAGGTGACTCTATTCGTGGCGAAGAAATTCATTATTTTTTTGATGTCTGCGACCAATGAACTCTTCTTTTGGCTATATCTGTGGATCCCCAACCGCCTGGCAAGTCGTTTGGGATTGGCCCTGTCGGCACATAACTCGCGCGTGACTTCCACACACCGGCGCTTCCAGGATCCCCTGAAGCACGGACGTTGCAGTGGGTAGCGGCGCGCCGGCCAGTTGTCGACCAGTACGATCTCCTGCCGCACACGCTGGTGAGCTGCACGCTGGCAGATGAGTTCACGGGGCGCCAACCCGCCATCACCGTCGCCGCCGCGAAGTTGGCGAAGGCCTGCAGAGTATCCAGATAACGCTGCCGAAGCTCGCGGGGGCCCAACTAATCCAGGAGCGGCCTTCGGCAGACAGAATCACTGCTTAACTACCGGCCCTTCGCGCCGCGCATGGCTGATAACGTTGAAGTTGTACCGCGCGATCCGGTTATTTGATTGAACCATGAATCAATACTTGTCGCAGCGTAGAAAGTGTCAGACAACCGAATGGTATAACGCCCTCGGCGCGGCTGATGGGTTGATAGCGTTTAGCTCATGATTCAAGTAGTCAATATCGGCCATCGTTTCAAAACCACCGGCCGAAAGAACAGCCGGTGGCATTATTCATTGCGACAACGTGGAGCCGCTTGTGATTGATGCGTTTCTGTACCTTTTCAGGGCTGCCAAAGCGCCTGCCCGCCGCCCAGTTTGCGGTCCAGAAAACTGGCCGCACTGATCAACGCCAGATGGCTCAAGGCCTGTGGCGTATTGCCCAGATGATGAGCATGCGCGTCGAACTCTTCGGCGTACAAGCCCAACGGATTGGCGTAACGCAGCAACTGCTCGAACTCCAAGTGCGCCTGTTCGACCCGACCGGCGCGAGCCAGGCATTCGACGTACCAGAACGAGCAAGCCACGAAGGCGCCCTCCTCACCTGCCAGGCCATCATCATGATCGTCGTCGTTGCGGTAACGGAACACCATTCCGTCACGCACCAGCGCGGCCTCGATGGCATCCAGCGTCGCAAGCCATTTGGGATCATTGGCACCGACGAAGCGCACCAACGGCATCAGCAACATCGAGGCGTCCAGATTGCGACTGCCCTTGTGCTGCACGAAGTGCCCCAGGTCGTCGTTCCAGAAGTTCTCCCAGATATCGTTGTGGATCTCCTCGCGCACCTTGGTCCAACGCTCGAACGGCCCCGACAGTGAACGCTTGAAGGCAAGACGCAGTGCCCGGTCCAGCGCTACCCAGCACATAAGCCGGGAGTGCAGGAAGTGCTGATCGCCGCCGCGCATTTCCCAGATGCCCACGTCCCTGTCGTTCCAGTGCTCGCACACATAGTCGACCTGACGCACCACATGTTGCCAACCGTCGTGCGAGATGGCGTCGCCGTACTTGTTGGCCAGGTACACGGCATCCATCAGCTCACCGTAGATATCCAGCTGAACCTGCTTGTACGCTTCGTTGCCGATGCGTACCGGCTGCGCACCGCCGTAGCCGGACAAGTGATCGAGATTATCTTCCGGCAGCTCGGCGTGGCCATCCAGCGCATAGAGAATGCCGAGTTTCTCGGTCTGTTCGCAGCAGTCATCCAGTCGCCCACGCACCCAGCTCATGAAGGCATTGGCTTCATCGGTGTACCCCAGGCGCATGAACGCATACACGGTGAACGACGCGTCACGTATCCAGGTGTAACGGTAATCCCAGTTACGTTCGCCGCCCTCGGTTTCCGGCAGCCCGAACGTCGCGGCCGCGACAATGCCGCCGTGCTTGCGCGAGGTCAGCAGCTTGAGCGCCAACGCCGAACGGGTGACCATTTCACGCCAGCGCCCGGTGTATTGCGATTGCCCGGACCAGCGCCGCCAGAACTTCAAGGTGTCATCGAAATAGCGCGAGCATTTGCCCGCAGCAACGTTCGGATCGTCAATTCCGCCAAGGATGAACTCGATGGTCTGGCCCTTGTGCATATGAAATTCGGCCACGGCGTCGTGCTGCTCGAGACGCAACGGCGTCGCCGCCGACAGGCGCATGCCCGGTTGCCCGGCGGCTTCGAAACAGATGTCCTCACCCTCGACCCGCGCGGTGGTGTCGGCGCGGCTGTAATCCATGCGCACTCGGCAGCGCATGCGCAGCGTGGCTTGGCCAAAGCGCACCTGAACGCGGCGCACGATGCGCGGCAGATCGTCCTTGTCCTCGCCGATCGGCATCAGGTCGGTGACTTCCACCACCGCGTCCTCGGAAATCCAGCGGGTTTGCAGGACGTTGGTGTCCGGCAGGTAGATTTGCAGCCGCCTGGCGTCAGGCAGATCGGGCGCCAGCTGAAAGATCCCGGCGTCGGGCGTGTCCAGCAACGCGGTGAAAATCGACGGGCTGTCGAAGTCCGGCCAGCAACAGAAATCGATACTGCCGGTGTCGGCGATCAGGGCAGCACTGCGCATGTCGCCGATGATGCCGTGATCCTCGATACGGTTTTGCGCCTCTGCGGAAAAATCAGCCATTGCCTCGGAACTCCGGATAGAGGGTCATGCCCCCGTCGATGAACAGGGTGGTGCCATGCACATAATCCGAGGCATCGGAAGCCAGCCAGAGCACAGCATTGGCGACATCTTCCGGCTCGCCTATACGACCATAAGGGATCAGCTTGAGCATTTCCTTCTCGGCGTCGCCCTTGCGTGCATCGGCATTGATCGGCGTACGGATGGCACCTGGGGCAACACTGTTGACGCGAATTTTAAGCTCGCCGACTTCCTGAGCGATGCTGCGCATCAACAGGTCGACGCCGCCCTTGGACGCTGCGTAATTGACGTGCCCGGCCCATGGAATCAACTGGTGCACTGAACTCATGTGAATGATCTTGCCCATTGCCCGCGACACACCGGGGCGCATGCCCTGCTTGATGAACTGGCGCAATGCAGCGCGGGCGCAGAGAAACTGCCCGGTCAGGTTGACGTTAATGACGGTATTCCAGTCTTCCAGCGTCATGTCGACCATCGACGCGTCCTTCTGCAAGCCGGAATTGGCGACCAGAATATCCACGGCGCCGAAATGTTCGATGGTCTGTGCAAACAGCCGCTCGACGTCTTCTTCTTTCGAAACGTCGGCACCCACAGCCAGCGCCTTGCCCCCGGCCGCGCGAATCTCTTCGGCCAGCTTCTCGGCAGGTTCAGGCTTGGAGTTGTAGTTGATCACGACGGCGGCACCGGCCTCTGCCAGCGCGCGCGCGGCACCTGCGCCCAGACCGGAACTGGCGCCGGTAACGATTGCGACTTGTTGCTTGAGTGAGATGTGCATCAATTTCAGCCTCGGAGTAAGCGTATTAGTGCTGACTGGCGAGGCTGAAATTAAGTTCAGTGCAGGTTATGGCGCGGGGTTTGGCTGCGAGGTGTGAATGGCCTCGATACCGGCGATGACTTCATCGGACAGCGTGACGTCGATGCTCTCCAGATTGATCTTCAGTTGATCGAGTTTCGTGGCGCCAATGATGTTGCTGGTCACGAACGGCCGACTGGTCACGTAGGCCAGCGCCATCTGCGAAGGATCCAGACCATGCTCGCGGGCCAGCGCGACGTACCTGGCTGTAGCCGTGACGGCCTGCGGATTGTTGTAGCGCTGAAAACGCTCGAACAGGGTCAGACGGCCATCGGCCGGACGTGCGCCATCCAGGTACTTGCCCGCCAGCACACCGAACGCCAGTGGCGAGTACGCCAGCAGGCCGATCTGTTCGCGAATGGCGATTTCCGCCAGACCGACTTCAAACGTGCGGTTAAGCAGGTTGTAGGGGTTCTGGATCGAGACGGCACGTGGCAGATCGAGGGTTTCGGCAAGGTGCAGAAAACGCTGAGTGCCCCATGGCGTTTCGTTGGAGAGGCCGAAGTGGCGAATCTTGCCCGCCTTGACCAGATCGCCCAGTACCGACAGAGTCTCTTCGATTTCGACAGCCTGATCATCCGGGTCGTGGGTGTAACCGAGTACGCCGAAGAAGTTGGTCTTGCGATCCGGCCAGTGCAACTGGTACAGGTCCAGGTAATCGGTATTAAGGCGCTTGAGGCTGGCTTCCAGCGCCGCAGTGATGTTCTTGCGGTCGAGGCGCGGATTGCCATCGCGGATATGATCCATACGACCTGGACCGGCGACCTTGCTGGCCAGTACCCAGTCGTTGCGGTCGCCGTACTTCTTGAAGTACTCGCCGATGATGCTTTCGGTCTTGGTGTAGGTCTCGCCACGCGGCGGCACCGGGTACATTTCTGCGGTGTCGAGGAAGTTGACCTTGGCATCCTTGGCCATACGAATCTGTTCGAATGCTTCATCCTGGGTGTTCTGCTCGCCCCAGGTCATGGTGCCCAGACAGATCGCGCTGACCGACAGATCGGTTTTGCCCAATTTACGAAATTGCATCGATGTCTCCGTTTGATTCAAAAAGATACAGCCTGAAACAGGGCTCCCATAAAACGCCGACTGGTCATTCACTGCAACACTTTTTATCCGGTTTCACCTAGCGATAACCCTGCGCCTGCAGATCGAACAGCGCGGCGTAGCGCCCTGCGGTGGCGATCAGGCTGTCATGATCACCGCGTTCCAGCACCCGCCCGTGCTCCAGCACCACAATGTGTTCGGCGTTGCGCACGCTGGAAAACCGATGCGATATGAGTAGCGTCATGCGCCCTTTGGCGTACTCGCGAAAATGCTCGAATACTGCCGCTTCTGCGCCTGCGTCCAGCGCGGCAGTCGGCTCGTCGAGAATCAGGATATCGGCGTCGCGGCGCATGTAAGCGCGTGACAACGCGATTTTCTGCCATTGCCCGCCGGACAGCTCCTGGCCTCCCGCAAACCAGCGACCCAATTGTGTGGCGTAGCCTTTGTCGAGCTGTTCGATGAACTGCGCGGCCATGCCCTGCGCCGCCGCTTCGCGCCAACGGCCTTCATCATGGAAGGCCTGAGTGTCGCCAACGCCGAGGTTCTCGCCGACCAGAAACTGATAGCGAATGAAGTCCTGAAAAATCACGCCGATGCGCGAGCGCAAGGCGTCTTCATCCCACTCCTGCAGGTCGCTGCCGTCCAGCAGAATGCGGCCTTGATCAGGTTGGTAAAGACGCGTCAGCAGCTTGATCAGGGTGGTTTTTCCCGAGCCGTTCTCGCCCACCAGGGCGACGCTGCGCCCCGGCGCCAAGTGCAGATCGATGTTTTCCAGTGCCGGACGGCTGGTCCCCGGATAAGTGAAACTGACGTTCTCGAAGCGCATGCCATCACCGGGCTGCGCGCCCACGGTCAGGCTGCCGGCAGACGGCGTAACCGGCTGACCGAGGTAGACATACAGGTCGGCCAGATACAGCCCGTCCTCGTATAAACCACTGATGGCGCTGAGACTGCTGCTTACTGCGGCCTGCCCCTGCTTGAACAGCACCAGGTACATGGTCATCTGCCCCAGGGTGATCCGCCCGTGCACCGCATCGACCACCACCCAGGCGTAGGCCAGGTAAAACGCAGCCGTGCCGAGCAGGCCGAGCAGGAAGCCCCAACCATCACGGCGCACCGTCAGGCGCCGGTCTTCGGCATACAGACGCTCGAAGGTGTCGCGGTAACGCTTGAGCAGCAGCGGCGCGAAGCCGAACAGCTTGACCTCTTTGATGTAGCCCTCGTGGGAGAGCAGTGTTTCGATGTAGTTCTGCCGACGGGTTTCCGGAGCACGCCGGGTAAACAGGCGGAACGCGTCGCCGGAAAAATGCGCCTCGGCAAAGAACACCGGCAATGCGCCGAGCACCAGAATCAGCAACGCCCAGGGCGAGAAATGCACCAGCAGTACGGCAAAGCTGATCAGCGAAATGAGGTTTTGCAGCAATCCCAGGGATTTGGTCACCAGTGCCAGCGGGCGTGTCGAGGCTTCACGCCGGACGCGCACCAGCTTGTCGTAAAACTCCGAGTCTTCGAACTGCGACAGCGACAGCGTCTGGGCCTTCTCCAGAATCAGGGTATTGACCTTCTGCCCCAGCAGCACCCGCAGCAACGCCTGCTGCACGGAAAGCCCGCGCTGTGCTGCCGCGAGCAGAGCCAGCACACCGGCTTCGAACAACACATAGCGCAACACCGGCCACAACGGTGCTTCGCCTGCGCTGGCGTGCAACTGCATCGCAGCGACCACCGCATCGACGATGCGCTGGCCTAACCAGGCGGCCAGCGCCGGCAGCAAGCCGGCGATCAGCGTAGCGACGATCAGGCCGATGGACAGCGCTCGGGAAGTGGTCCAGACCAGATGCATCGCGCGCAAGGCCTGGTGCATGAACGAAATGAAACGCTTGAAAACCGGCATACGCTTAAAAACTCTTCAGACAGGTCGAACCCCCATGTCGGGCGGCCATCATACGACCACAGGTTCGTTGAAAAACAGGAAACTCATCATGAAAGATGCTTACAACCTGCAACGCTTTGTCGATGCCCAGCAACCGCTATTCCAGCAGGTATTGACAGAACTCGAAGCCGGGCAGAAACGTTCCCACTGGATGTGGTTCGTGTTCCCGCAGATCCAGGGGCTGGGGCGCAGCGACACGGCGCGACACTACGCAATCACCGACATCGACGAGGCCCGGGCTTACCTGCAACATCCGGTATTGGGCCCGCGTCTGGAACAGTGCGCCGGCATCATTGCTCCTCAGGTAGAACGTTCGGCACGACAGATCTTCAGTTCGCCTGATGACATGAAACTGCATTCGAGCATGACCCTGTTCAGCATCGCAGCGCCTGATCGACCTGTGTTTCAGAAGGTGCTGGATACGTTTTTCGAGGGCAAGCGGGATGCGATGACGATGAAACTCCTGTCACGTTGATTCAAACTCACTTCGGTGCGCGCTGTACGCAACGCTCGCGTCGGTCGTCAACGCGCTCGGCAAACCAGGCGGTGGTGAGGTTACGGGTGATTTTCGGGCTTTTCAGGGTGATGCCGGGCAGGATCGCTCTGGGCAACGGTTTGCCAGCTGCCCTGTCCGCCAGTGCGAAGACCTTGCTGTACAGGTCGGTCTCCTCGAATTCCAGCGTGTCGCCCTGCTTGAGCTGGCTCCATATCTGCGACTTGTTCATGCCCAGTCGATCGCCAAGGGTGCGCACCGCAAGCTCGGTGGAACCCGGTGAGGTGGAGTCAAAGCGGATCAGATCGCCATCCAGCGCCAGCTCGATGCCGGTCGCCCGACTCACGGCATTCTGGAAGGCAGCATTGCGGCTTGCGTACCAGCCGGCATTGAAGTCGGCAAAACGGTACAGCGACTGGGTGTAGTTGACCGGGTAGCCCAGCAGGTGGGCGATACCGAAGTACATGCCGCCACGGCGGGTGAAGACTTCGCGACGAATCGAACCATCGACCGTGTAGGGGTAATCCTCGGCGTGTTTCTCGGCAAAGGCGATGCTGACCTGCATCGGCCCGCCGGTCTTGACCGGATTGAAGTTGCCGAACAACGTCTGCCCCAGCGGCACCATGCCGATGAAATCATCGAAGATCGCGCTGAGGTCTTTCTCGGTGCGCGCAGAATCGAGGCGTTTGCCGTAAGTCTTGCCGTCCGGCGAGCGCACGCGCAATGCAGTGGCGATCAGCGCATTGGGAATGTGCAGCCGCGCCGCGCGGCGGTTGATTTCGGCGCGGGCGATGCGGCCCATGTCCGGCACCGCAGGATCGACCTGAAAGGTCGACTCCTGCTCGGTAACGGCCATCACCGAACACAGGTTTTCGGTGGTCAGCGGAATCTTCTGCGCAGCAAACGCGGCATGAATATCCGTAGCCCACGCCTGGCGATCCGTCACATTGGCAGGCATCAGACGCACGATCTGCGCACGCGCCTGTTCAGGCGTCAGTTCGGGTTCCTGGACGCGCTGCGTGCCACAGCCTGCCAACACCAGCAGCCCGACGCTTAGCAGGAGCGATTTGCATAGCCTTCGATTCAATCCATGACTCCTGTCTGGTTCGCGCTTCGACGCGCTGTTCACTTCAGAAGGCTTTTTATCTCAAAAGACCGACCAGTCGACCCGCGCGCTGAGTTTCTCCAGCGCAGCCATACCGACAAGGGAATTGCCCGCTGCGTTCAACTCCGGGGACCATACACAGACCGAAGCACGTTCGGGCACGATCGCAACGATACCACCGCCTACCCCGCTCTTGCCCGGCAGGCCTACGCGATAGGCGAAATTGCCGGCTTCGTCGTACAGGCCGCTGGTGGCCATGATCGAGTTGACCTGGGTGGCCTGTCGCGCCGTAAGGACCTGCTCGCCGCTGTGGGCGCAAAAGCCCTGATGGGCCAGAAACCCGAACGCCTTGGCCAGGTCGATGCAGTTCATGCTCAGCGCACAATGATGAAAGTAGCTGCGCAGCACGTCTTCCACATCGCCGTGAAAATTATCGAAGGATTTCATCAGATAGGCCGCCGCAGCATTGCGCGAACGGTGCTGGTATTCGGAGTCAGCGACTTTGGAGTCGGAGGTGATCGCCCGATTGCCGCACAGGCGTCGAACGAAGTCGCGCATTGACAGTGACGGTGCTGCAAACCGCGCCTGGTTGATGTCGCAAATCACCAGCGCACCGGCATTGATGAACGGGTTGCGCGGCCTGCCCTGCTCGAATTCCAGTTGCACCAGCGAGTTGAACGGCTGGCCGGAAGGCTCGTGTCCGAGGCGCTGCCAGATCTCCTCGCCCGAGTGGCCGATGGCTTGTACCAGGCTGAACACCTTGGAAATGCTCTGTATCGAAAACGCTGTTTCGGCGTCACCGGCGCTGAACACCTGACCATCGTTGCCGTACACCGCGATGCCCAGCTGATCTGGCCGGACCTCGCCCAGTGCCGGGATGTAATCGGCTACCTTGCCCTGGCCAAGCAAAGGTCTTACTTCATCGAGGATTTCGTTCAGCAGGTCTTGCATGTGTGCGCCCCTTGTTTTGGCTGCGCACACTACACCAACCTCAAGCGCCTCGCATCATTGCGTTGCAGGCTCAGGTCTTGTAGTCGGTGTCGTTACGCTCCAGCTCGCGAATCAGGGCATTCCAGTGCCGTGCGACACCCGGCGCATGCCCGTCCTTGATAGCCTTTGCCTGCTGCTCCACCCTGGCAATGACCCCGCGCGGCGGGAACACCAGTTCGGCGTTACCCGCCGACTGCGCTGCAATCTGAATATTGCAGGCGTACTCGAGGGCATGAAGCTGCTGAAACGCATGCTCGACACTCACCCCGCCGGTCAGCAACCCATGGTTGCGCAGGATCATCACGCTTTTGTCACCCAGGTCGGCGACCAGCCGTTCGCGTTCACTCAAGTCCAGCGCAATGCCTTCATAGCCGTGGTAAGCCACCCGGCCGGAGAAGGCAATCGAGTGCTGAGAGATAGGCAGCAGCCCGTCCTTTTGGGCCGACACGGCGATACCGTCTCGGGTGTGGGTGTGCAGCACCGCTTGCAGGTCGTGGCGTGCAGCATGAATGGCGCTGTGGATCACGTAACCGGCGTAGTTGATACCCAGCCCGGTGGGGTCATCGACAATCGTCCCGTCAATATCGACCTTGACCAGGTTGGACGCGGTGATTTCATCGAACAGCAGCCCGAACGCGTTGATCAGAAAGTGCTCGTCGGGGCCCGGCACGCGTGCCGAGAAATGCGTATAGATATGATCGGTCCAGCGCTTGAGCGCCGCCAGACGATAGGCCGCCGCCAGCTTGACCCGGACTTCCCATTCCTCCGGCGACACTCTGTCGCGCACGCTGCCGCTACCCGACGGCGTCGTACCTGAGTGGGCTGGCAAAGCGCTGACGTTGCTCATGGTATTGCTCCTGGATGACTGCTGACTGATCAGCAAGACTAGGCGCATGGGGATTCAATTAAAAATCACATTTACTTCTAAGCTAATTATAAAAAATGAGAATATTAAAGTCTGTCCTGCTACCGGGTTTGCATGTGTCCACGAGGATCTATTAATGTTCCTAAAAGCTATTTAAATAAATTTTTATATAGCGATATGCTCCAGCATTGGTAACCCCCATGGAGCATCGCATGTCCAATACCGCAAGATTTCTGCTCCGTATCAGTCGCGTCACAGCGGCCGACGCTCCGCGTCACACAGCGGTTTTTTGATGTCAGGTAGATTGAGGTTCGACTCAGGTCACCTTTTCGCCACTCGGCGAGTCACTTTGATGGGGCCAAAGTGACAAAGGCCCCTGGCTCCGTTTCCGGCCCGACTTCGTCGGGTTCCTTCGCCCTGTCACTGACGTCGCAATTTGCGTCGTCAGTGCCATCGCGCCAAAAAAGCGCTTTCGTTTATGTGCAGTGCCCAGGAGCAAGGCATAGCGTCGTATTGCAGCATCACGAGCTTTATGCAAACGCAACGTATTGGAACGACAGTCAGCGGCAAATCGCGCTACCAGTTATACGTCACCTTGCCGTAGTAATAAGCGCCGCTGTACCCGTAGGGAGAGAATGTGCTGTAGGCCAGGTTGCCGCCGCTGGAGGAGAAGTCGTTGAGCTTTTCCGGGTATTTGTCGGTGACGTTGTCGCCGCCCAGAGTGAAGACCCAGCTCTTGAGTTTATAGTCGACCGCCAGGTCCAGCAGCCAGGCGGCGCTGAAGGTCTGGTCGTTGACCTTGTCGGCCTGATAGCTGGTGAACTCGCCGTAGCGGACCAGGTTGGAGTGCAGCGCCCAGTTGCCGAGCGTCAGGTCATTGCCCAGTGTCAGTTTGTGTTGTGGCGTGGTGTCACCCAGCAAACCGATGCGCTCCCTGCGATCTACCCGCACCAGATTCACTCCCAACTGATCGAGAATCGCCGGGTTGGCCTTCACGTCGGTGACTTTGGTGTGGTTGTAGTTGTAACCCACCGTGCTGTTCCAGCGCACACCGTTGTCGAACTCGTAGCGGTAATTGGCGACCAGATCGACGCCATCGGTGCTGGTGTCCGTGGCGTTGGTGAAATAGCGGGCACTGGTGTAGTTGATATCGCCTACGCCATTACTGCGCAGGTAATTGATGGCGGTGTTATTGAGCACCAGATTGGAGGACAGCGAGATACGGTCCTGAATGTCGATGCGGTAGACGTCGGCAGTCACGGTCAGGCTGTCCAGCGGCTGGAGTACCAGGCCCAGGCTGTAGTTGCGGGACTTTTCCGGCTTGAGGTCTTCGGCACCCAACAGTTGTGCAACGTTACTGCCGGCCGGAAACGTGCCCGCTTCCTGGATGGTGTTGCCAATCAGTTGCGACGACGTGAAGGTAAAGTTCTGTTGCGCCAGCGAAGGCGCGCGGAAGCCTGTCGAAACGCTGCCCCGCAAGGCCACCTGCGGAGTGAAATCGTAGCGCGCTGACAGCGAACCGCTGACATTGGACCCGAAATCGCTGTAGTCCTCGTGGCGGACGGCAGCCGACACACCGAGCTTTTCGGTCAGATTGGTTTCCAGGTCCAGGTACTGTGCGAAGTTATGCCGCGAGTAACTGCCTGCATCCGCCGCGCGGAAACCGCCCAGCCCGGAACTGCCGGTCTGGAAATACGACTCCGCCTGCCCTGCCTCGATCTGATAGCCCTGACGCAGGTATTCCGCGCCAAACGCAACCGATACCGGATAAGGCAACCACGCTGCATTGAATTCCCTGGACAGGTCGAGGCTCAGTTGCTTCTGATCATTGGTCAGCGTGCCGTTGTAGAACGAGCGCGGCGTGTTCAGTCCCAATGAGGTGTTGATGGTTTTGGTGCGCAGCTCATAAGCGTTTTTGCCATAGTTGGCAGACACGTCGTAGTGCCAGTCATACGCCAGCTCTCCGCGCAGGCCAGCGACCAGCGAGGTGTCTTCGAGCGTGCCGTTGATCAGCGGCAGATAGCCGTTGGGATAAATCGCCGCAATGTTATTTGAAGCATTGCTCGGCCGATAGAACGCGGCGGTTTCGCCACGCCGCTTGCTGTAGCCCCCGAAACTGTAGAACTCCGCCGCGTCATTGAAGCTGTATTCAGCGTTGTACTGCAGCTTGCCCTCGTGCGTCTGCGGCTCACCCTGGCGGAACACCTGCTGACCGTAAGTGGTGGACCCGATACTGGACGCTCGAAAGTCGTCACCGGCGCGGTTGGTGTAGTCGTTATTGACCCCTTCACCGGAAAGGTTGAACGCGCCATTGTCGCCCAAGGCAAAACCGGTATTGCCCGACACCTGGCGCTGGATACCGTCGCCCTTCTTGTATTGGCCGTACTGGCTGGAAATCGACCCGCCATGGTCGGCGCTCTTGAGAATGATGTTGATCACCCCGGCGATGGCGTCGGACCCGTAACGTGCCGACGCACCGTCGCGCAGGACTTCGATATGGTCGATGGAAGACAGCGGAATGGCATTCAGGTCGGCAGGTGCCGAACCACGTCCGACCGCCCCGCCCAGGTTGACGAAAGCAGATGTGTGGCGGCGCTTGCCATTGACCAGCACCAGCACCTGATCCGGCGACAGGCCGCGCAGTTGCGCCGGACGCGTCAGCTCCGCACCGTCCACCAGGCTCGGCCGGGGGAAATTGATCGAAGGGATCAAACGTGCCAGCACGGTACCCAGTTCGCTGGAGCCGGAACTGCGCAGGCTGTCACCGGATATCACATCGATGGGCGAAAGAGAGGCGCTGGCGGTACGCTCCTGCGCACGGGTGCCGGTGACGATCACTGTACCCAGGGTGGACGCGCCCTGAGTGTTTTGCTCATCTGTCGCTTCTGCGCCGAATGCACTTGCACTGATGCCCGTGACGCTCAGCAAATTGGCTGAAAAAATCGCCGAGGCCACTACACTGCGTTTGAAATACCCCATACCACTACCCCTTGAAAATCCCTGATCCAGAAACTCTGCTCTGGTTACAACGAGCGATCCGTGCGGCGGACGGTGGCGATCATTACGGTGTCTGATTGATGTTCCGGTGGCCCGATGCGTTATAGCTTAATGAACTTGATTTAAATATTTAAATATCAATAACGAATAAGCATCTGCATTTGTGTCAGTACTGAAAAATGCCTGCGATGCAGACAAAAAAAGGCCGCACCTGCCTGAGGATGCGGCCCAAAACCGTTGAAGCTGTAGATGGTATAAATATGTTACCTGGCAGTGATCACCGACAATTTGGTAATCCCGGCACGCTCGATGGAGGCCATGGCGCGCGCGACTTCCCCGTAATTGACGCCATTGTCCGCCTGCAATTGCACGCGTACGTCAGGCGCCTTTTCCTTGGCCGCCTTCAGGTTGGTTTCCAGCAAGTCCGGCTGGATTTCGTCCTTGTTGATGAACAGCTTGCCCTGCCCGTCGATACTCACCACCAATGGGTCTTTCTGCTCCACCGGCGCGACCGATTCGCTCTTGGGCAGGTTGATCGGGATTGAGTTGGTCAATAGCGGCGCGGTGACGATGAACACCACCAGCAGCACCAGCATCACGTCTACCAGCGGCGTGACATTGATCTCGCTCAGCACTTCATCGGTGTCTTGTGTGGAAAAAGCCATCTCAGGAGGCCTCCTTCACGTTCTGCCCGACGTGCGCGCCCGCAGTGCCCGACTTCAATACCGGATGCAGCAGCACACGGAAGGCGCTCTTCTGCGCCAGGCTGTAGAAGTCATGGGCGAAGTCATCCAGATCGGCAGCGGTCAGTTTCAGGCGTCGCAGAAAGTAGTTGTAGACCAGCACTGCAGGCACTGCGACGGCAATGCCGACGCCGGTTGCCACCAGCGCCGCGCCGATCGGCCCGGCTACCGTTTCCAGGCTTGCCGAACCGGCCGCACTGATGCCCTTGAGGGCTGACATGATGCCCCAGACCGTACCGAACAAACCGATGAAAGGCGAAGTGCTGCCGATGCTGGCGAGGATGGCCAGACCGGTTTCCAGCGAGCGCCGCTCGCGGACGATCTGCTGACGCAAGGCGCGCTCAAGGCGGTCCTGATGGTTGATGGACTGACTGAGGTCATTGGCCTGCGCGCCATCCGGCACCTGAATGGCGGCGTAACCGGCCAGGGCGACCCGAGCGGCAGCGCCCGGTTGCTCCTGGGCCAGTTGAGCGGCGGAATCCAGGCTCGATGCGGCCCAGAACTGTTTGTGGAACTTGCGATCCTGAGACTTAAGGCGCGAAAACTGCACGCCCTTGAGCAGGGCCAGGCCCCAGGTAGCGACGGAAAAAATGACCAGCAGCCAGATGACCGCGTGTTCGATGGATTCAAAAGGCGAAGCAATCAGGTTCATGGCGCAGCTCTCTCTGAACAAAGTCTGAACAAGGCATGGAGTGTGTCGCGATGCGCCTTTGGTTCAGGTAGCTCGCCAGGTCAATCGAATAGCCGGGTTTGGTCTTGAAACGTTATTTGATCTTGAATCCTTATTTGATCCTGAAATCAATGGGCACGCTGACCCAGCCATCCTGGGCTACATCGCCCTGCCTGGCCGGAACGAAACTCCAGCGTTTCACCGCCGCCAGCGCGGCATCGTCAAGCTGGTCGCGACCACTGCTCTTCTGTATCTGAATCTCGCCGGGCTTGCCGCTGGCCAATACATGTACGCGCAACAGCACAGTGCCTTCCCAACCGCGACGCATGGCCAGCGATGGGTATTCCGGGGCCGGGTTGCGCAGGTAGCCCGCGCTGGCCGAGGCCGCGGTTACCGGCTTTGGTGCCGGCGGAGCGGGTGGCGCAGGCGCAGCGACAGGAGCTGCAGGCACCGGAGGCGCGGGTGGCTGCTCAACCGGCTTGGCTACTGGTTTCACGACCGGCTTGACCACCGGTTTGGACGGTTGTGGCTTGGGCTTGGGAATCGGTTTTGGCGGTGGTGGCTTGACGGCCAGTTCGTCCTCGACCGGAGGCGGCGGTTCGACCACCGGCTGCACGACAGGCTCGGGCGGTGGCGGCGGTGTTTCCACAACGGGTGGCGCAGGCTGGGAAAACTCGATGGTCATCGGCGGAATTTCAGGTGGCACCACTGGCAGTGTCGGCGTCGGGTTCTGGCTCAGCCAGTAGATGACTGCGCCATGAAATACCAGCGCCAGCGCACCGAGCAAAATGGCTTCGCGCCGCCCGAGAATGGGCTTGGGGGTGCTTTGCAGCCGAGATAACGCCAGTGGCGCACGGAAAGGACGCCCCAGATCGACCAGGTCGCCACTCGGCGTCTGGCGCCAAGGCACGTCATGTGCACTGGCTGCGGTCTGGACATTGCCCATTGATACACTCCTGCATTTTCATGATAAAAATCCAGGTTCTGTTGGTATCAGTCACCTTCCTCAGGCCGATATGGCGAGGCAATCATCGCCGAAAAAAGCTTGTTCCCGAAAAGAATATTTGGTTCGCCGGTTAGATCCTAAATGCATATAGGAGGCGGACGTTCCGCGTTCGCTTTTGAACGTGCAGTGAGGCACAGAGTTGTGACGCGGAGCGTCACGAAAGGCATTCCCACGCTGGAGCGTGAGGAACGATAGGCGTCATGTAGATCACTCTCTTGCCGATGCATCGAGCACCCTGTTTGCTGGGGGGCTGTGCCGGCCTCTTCGCGAGCAAGCTCGCTCCCACAAGGCCGGTTTATAACGATGAGTGCCCAGCGTCCGATGCTGCAAGCCTCAATGGCCGCTGTGATCGCCGTGGCTGCTGTGCTCGTCGCTGGTCAGTGACTTGGCGACTGCAGTGACCTGGATCGATTGCTTTGCGCCCTTGGCATCTTCCACGGTCAGGGTCAGAGGCACCTGATCGCCTTCTTTGACCTGAGCAGCCAGGCCCATGAACATCACGTGGTAGCCGTCGGAATCGAGCATCACCGGTTTGCCGGCCGGCAGGTCGACCGAGTTGACGCGCTGCATGCTCATCACGTCGCCTTTCATGCTCATCTCATGGATCTGCACGGTTTTCGCAACAGGTGAAGCAACGTCGACCAGCTTGCTGTCCGTGTCCGAGGTGATACGCATGAACGCACCCGTGGCGGACTGGCCCGGCACGGTGGCGCGAACCCAGGCATCATCGACGTGTGTTTCGGCCAGGGCCTGAGCGCTCAGGCCCAACAGCGAAAGGCTCAGCAACAGCGGCTTTGCGATGTTACGAATCAAAACGGTCATCAGCATACTTCCATCAAAGTGAGCAGATCTTCAGTGCATTGTTGAGCGGAAAGCCGGTGCGACAACCCCAGGCGCAATACACCGCGGGTATCGTAGACGTAACTGGTCGCGGTGTGCGAGATCGTGTAGGTGTCACCCAGTGGGACCTTCTCGAAGAATACGCCGAACTCCTTCGCCGTTGCCGCCGTTTCTTCAAGCGTGCCGGACAGTGCGACGAACGTCGGATCGAAGGCCTTCACATAGGCGTCGATCACTTCGGGCGTGTCGCGCTCCGGGTCCAGGGTAATGAACACCACCTGCAGCGTCTTGCCCTCCTCGCCCATCAGCTTCCTTATTTGAGCAGCCCGCGCCAGCGCCGTGGGGCAGATGGCCGGGCACTGGGTGAAACCGAAGAAGATCATCGGCATCAGGCCGCGAAAGCTGGACAAGGTCTTGACGTTGCCTTGCGAATCCTTGAGCCGGAAGTTGCGGCCGACAATCTCGTTGCTCATGTCCTTGCCATGCTTGAACGGCAACGCATTGGAGCTGCCGCAGCCGGTCAACAGGCCAAGGCTCAGCAATGAGAGGCCAGTGACCACCTCGCGGCGTGTCAGATGTTGCGTCATGTCTTGCGTCCCCTGAGGATAAGGCGCGTGGGTTCAGACAAATTCAAAGGCGGCGAATTTACCACTCAAGGACAATGGGGAATACCGCCAATCCTGTATCAAGCCATGAGCAGACGCGCAAACGTCGCGCTCATGGGCTGCCATACGTCGTGCGACAAAACAGCACAGGCGTTGCAACCTTTCCAACAGCCTCCCTTGCAGCGGTCGACACGCAAAGCATTAAATGCAAATAACGCATCAACATTTAAAATATAATTCCATAAATTAATAATTAGCATATAGCCAAAAGGCCTTTCACAGGCCCGTTTCATAACTCTATATTCGCCAGCAAACCGACCCTTGCCGTGTGGAGGTGCCCAGGATTTTTCAGCATCCAAGGATCACTTCGCTATGGCCTTATTCGCTAACGCCCCTCGTCTTGCCCTGTACAACCCGTTGATCAAAAGCATTGCACTTGTCGGCCTCGGTCTGATGAATCCGGCTCAGGCTGCCGATGAAGCGACCGACGAGGAGGCACGTCTGGAAAAGGTTACGGTAATTTCCACCGGCATTCGCGGCGCTCAGCGCACGGTGACTGAAAGCCCGGCCCCGATTGATATCGTGACCAGCGATCAGTTACTGAAAACCGGTCGCGCCGACCTGACCGAAGCCATCGCCAAACTGCTGCCATCTTTCAACTACGGCACCAACGTCGCAGGCTATAACTCGACCATCCGCCCCCTGTCCAACCGCAGTCTGGCACCGGCCTACACGCTGGTGCTGGTCAACGGCAAACGCCGTCACAACAGCGCTCTGCCTGCCAACGGCTCCACCGACAGCAGCGGCGCAAACTCGGTGGACATCGACATGATCCCCATCAGTGCGGTGGAGCGTATCGAGGTCCTCAAGGACAGCGCCGCCGCGCAATACGGCTCGGACGCGATTGCCGGGGTGATCAATGTGATTCTGAAGTCCGGCGCCGAGGGCGGTCATCTGGGGGTGACTTACGGCAAGCTGTACAGCGGCGAAGGCGAAGTGACCAAATTCGAAGGGGACACCGGCTTCGAACTGGGTGACGGCGGCTTTCTGCACCTCTCGGCGGACGCCCGCAAACGTGGCGATGCCAGCTGGAACGAGAAAGCCACCAATAACGCCTATTTTCCCGGCGATCCTCGGGAGGCGAGCTGGGACCGGGTCGGGGTCAAGAACGGGGATCCGCAGATCAAGGCGTTCAACCTGGCCTACAACGCCGAACTGCCGCTGGATGATCAGACCACACTGTACTCCTACGGCACCTATGGGCAGCGTGACGCCATCATCAACAACTACTTCCGCTACCCCAACGGCAACGCCAACATTCCCGAGTTGTTTGCCGATGGCTATTACCCGTTGAACAATCTGGACGACACCGACTACCAGTATCTGATTGGCGGCAAGGGTCAAGCACTGGGCTGGAACTGGGACCTGAGCACCACGTACGGGCGCAATAACAATCATCAGTACAGCGATAGGACCATCAACCCGTCGCTGGGCCCGGCCTCCCCGACTTCATTCGATGATCTGGCGACCTATCGATTCGAACAGTGGGTCAACAATATCGACATAACCCGCGCATTCGACGGACTGTTTGGCGTACCGCTGCAAGTTTCTGCAGGCCTTGAACATCGCTGGGAGCGTTTCCAGACTTTTTCCGGTGACGCGCAGGCCTATCAGGTCGGCGGCTATCGTTTTCCGGCCACCCTGCCCAACGGTCAGGCCAACCCGCTGGCCGGGCAACTGGCGTCGATTGCCGCCCAGGCCGCAGCGGTCATCTCGCCGCAGGATACGACCAGCCTGCAACGCAACAACTACGCAGCCTACGTCGATTTCGGTATCACCCCGATAGAACCGCTGTTCGTCGATCTGGCCCTGCGCGCCGAGCACTTCGATGATGACTCGGGCAACACGGTCAGCGCCAAGCTCAACTCGCGCTACGAATTCACTGACACCTTCGCCGTGCGCGGCACCGTCGGCACCGGCTTTCGTGCACCTTCACTGACCCAGATCGGCTACAGCATCTCCGACAACAGGGTCGGTGCTGCGCCAGACGGCACCATTGTTCCCGCCGTGACGCGCATTGCGCCGGTCAACTCGGCGCTGGCCCAGGCGCTTGGCGCAACCAGCCTGGACCCGGAAAAATCGCGCAACCTGGGGTTTGGCGTGACCTGGCAACCGGCACCTCGCACCAGCCTGACAGCGGACGCCTACTGGATCGAGATTGCCGATCGCATCGCCCGAACCGAAAGCCTGTACGGGCCGGCGCTTGCACCGATTCTTGCCGCACAGGGCGTGGACACCAGCACCTGGACCTCGTATTACGCCAATGCCTTCGACACGCGCACGCGCGGCCTGGATATCGTTATCGACCACTCCAGTCAGTACGGCGCATGGGGTGATGTGCGCTGGAGCGCCGGGTTCAATTACAACAAGACCGTCATCATCGACGTCAAGGATGCACCGGCAGCCCTGCAGGGGCTGGGCAGTAACCCCGGTGGCAGCCTGACCTGGGTCGGCCGGGCCCGCGAAGGCGATCTGACCGATGCGCAACCGAAAACCAAATGGGTGCTGGGCGGCAAATGGACGCTGGGGGATTTGGGCGTGAACCTGCAAACCACTCGTTATGGCAAGGTCAAGACGCTCCAGCAACTGGAAAGCGGCGACCGCAGTTTCGGTGCCAAGTGGATCACTGACCTGGAGGTGTCCTACACCCTCTACGACAACATCACCCTCAGTGTTGGCGGCACCAATATCTTCGATGTGCGCCCGGACAAAAACGCGATCCCCTCCGCCGTCGGACTCAACCTGTACGGCAACTCGCCGTTCTATCCGGGCGGTGGCTTCTGGTACAGCAAGATTGCCTACGATTTCTGACGTCTGCACAGAACTGCCTATCGTGCCGCCGCTCCGTGCAGGAAGAACTGGGTCACCAACGCGCCCATACCGGCGCGTGCCACACGGCCACGGCGTTCGGCGTCGACCATCCCGGAGAGCAGCGCAGCGAACATTTCGGTCAGGACGGCGGCACCGACGTCGATCCGGAACAGGCCTTCACGCTGACCACGCAGGAAAAATGCATCAAGGGCGTCGGAGTAAGGCAACCAGCGGCGCCCTCCGCTGCTTTCGTCGAGCGAATCCGGACGCCACTGAAACACCAGAAAGACCAGCATTTCGCGGTGCATGAGGTGGTTGTCGACCAGCCGCTGAAGCGCTTCCAGCGGCGGAGCAGTCTGCAGATCCGCGTCGGCGACCATCTGATTCATCAGGTCCGAGGCATGATTGAGCAGCAATTCCACGAGGTTGGCGCGAGTGCCGCAAAAGCGGTTGAGCGTCGCCTTGCTGACGCCGGCCGCCTGAGCAATATCCTTGAGCGTACCGTTGGAGTGGTCGACCAGCGCAACGGCCAGGGCCTTCAGAAATTTGTCGTCAGCAGCAGGTAATTCCATTGGGTACGTATTCAACTCGTATAAGTGGCAGGCGGCGCATTGTGCAGAAACCTTACCGGGTTCTCAAAGCACATACACAATTAGTCACTAAAGGCTCATGTGAGTCAATATTGACTCACCGTCTTTCAGAGTGGATCATTCGCGGCTTTAGCATCTGATGGGCTGCGGCCGGGTGAACGATGAGTAGTTTCAGCGATTGGCGTGTGATGCCTGCAGTAGCCCTGCTGGCAGCGTTGGGTCTGGCCGGGTGCGAGCAGAAACAGCAGCAGGATCACGCGGCATCGAAAGCGCCCAAAGAGGTGGAAGCCATTACGGTCAACGCCGAATCGTTCACGGTCGTTGACGAACTGCCCGGCCGTATCGAACCAGTGCGTGTGGCGCAGGTTCGCGCGCGGGTGGCCGGCATCGTGCTGAGCCGCAACTTCGAGGAAGGCGCCGATGTGAAAGCCGGCGCAGTGCTGTTCCAGATCGATCCGGCGCCGTTCAAGGCTGCGCTGTCCAAGGCGCAGGGAGATCTGGCCCGCACTGAAGCCACGCTGTTCGAGACTCAGGCCACGGTCAAACGTTACGAGTCGCTGGTGGAAATTGAAGCGGTCAGCCGCCAGACTTTCGACACCGCCCGCTCTGCACTGCAAAACGCAATCGCCGCTAAAAAGTCGGCTCAGGCTGATGTCGAAACGGCCAGGCTGAACCTGGGCTATGCCACCGTCAAGGCGCCGATTTCAGGCCGCATCGGCCGCGCGATGGTGACCGAGGGCGCGCTGGTCGGTCAGGGCGAAACCACGCTGCTGGCAACCATTCAACAACTCGACCCGGTCTACGCCGACTTTACCCAGCCGGCTGCCGAGGCCTTGCAGATGCGCGCCGCGATACAGGAAGGCCGCTTGCCCAAGGGCGGCGAAGACGCGTTATCACTGAGTGTCGACGGCACCGATTACACGAGCACCGGCACCCTGCTGTTTACCGATGTCGCAGTAGACCGGACCACCGGCCAAGTGTCGTTGCGCGCCCGCTTTGCCAATCCCAAGGGCGTGCTGCTGCCCGGTATGTATGTGCGGGTGCGCACACCGCAGCGCGTCGACAGCAACGCCATTCTTGTCCCGCAGCGCGCCGTTCAGCGCTCCGGCGACGGTGCAGCGCGCGTGCTGGTGATTACCCAGGACGGCACGGTCGAAGCGCGTCCGGTCAAAACCGGGGCGATGCAGGATTCGCGCTGGCAGATCACCGAAGGCCTGAAGGCAGACGAACAGGTCATTGTCGGCAATATGACCGGGCTCAGCGCCGGCGACAAGGTCGCGCGCAAATCGCCATCCGCCCAACCGCAGGCCAAGGCGCAATAAAGCCGCCTTCAGCGCGACCGAGGATCACTGTCAATGTCTCTCTTCTTTATCAAGCGCCCCAACTTCGCCTGGGTACTTGCCCTGTTCATCCTGCTCGCCGGGTTGATGGCTCTGCCGTCCCTGCCTGTGGCGCAGTACCCGGACGTGGCGCCACCGCAGATCACCATCACCGCCACCTACCCCGGCGCATCCGCGAAGGTGCTGGTCGATTCGGTGACCAGCGTTATCGAGGACGAACTGAACGGCGCCAAAGGGATGCTGTATTACGAGTCGACCAGCAACTCGACTGGCAGCGCGGAAATCAACGTCACGTTCGTGCCGGGCACCAACCCGGACCTGGCTCAGGTCGAAGTCCAGAACCGTATCAAGAAAGCCGAAGCTCGCTTGCCGCAGACGGTCCTCAGCCAGGGCCTGCAGGTCGAACAGGCCAGCTCCGGTTTTCTATTGATCTACACCCTGAACTACAAGGACGGCGCGGCCAACAAGGATACCGTCGCGCTGGCCGAATACGCGGCACGCAACGTCAATAACGAAATCAGCCGGGTGAACGGTGTCGGCAGGCTGCAATTCTTCGCTGCCGAAGCCGCGATGCGGGTATGGATCGATCCGCAGAAGCTGGTGGGCTTGGGGTTGTCCATCGATGACGTGAATGCTGCGATTCGGGCGCAGAACGTGCAGGTTCCGGCAGGCAGCTTCGGCAGCAGCCCGGCCTCGTCACTGCAGGAATTGACGGCCACCCTGGCGGTAAAGGGCACTTTGGACAACCCGGAAGAGTTCGGGCGCATCGTTCTGCGTGCCAACGAAGACGGCTCTGCGGTGCACCTGTCCGATGTGGCGCGTGTAGCGGTCGGCAGCCAGGATTACAGCTTCGAATCACGCCTGAACGGGCAACGTGCCGTCGCCGGTGCCGTACAGCTGTCGCCGGGCGCCAACGCGATCCAGACGGCCAGAGCCGTCGAGCAGCGGCTCACCGAGCTGTCGGTCAATTTCCCGGAAGGCGTCGGGTTTTCGATACCGTACGACACCTCGCGCTTCGTCGACGTAGCCATCGACAAGGTGATCTACACCCTCATCGAAGCCATGATCCTGGTGTTTCTGGTGATGTTCCTGTTTCTGCAGAACATCCGTTACACGCTGATACCGACCATCGTGGTCCCGGTGTGTCTGGCGGGAACGCTGGCGATCATGTACCTGATGGGCTTCTCGGTGAACATGATGACCATGTTCGGCATGGTGCTGGCCATCGGTATTCTGGTCGACGACGCCATTGTGGTCGTGGAAAACGTCGAGCGGATCATGGCTGAAGAAGGCCTCTCTCCCGCCGCCGCAACGGTCAAGGCGATGCAGCAGGTTTCCGGAGCGATTTTCGGCATCACGCTGGTCCTGGCCGCTGTGTTTCTGCCATTGGCGTTCATGGGCGGCTCGGTCGGGGTCATCTACCAGCAGTTCTCGCTGTCGCTGGCCGTGTCGATTCTGTTTTCAGGTTTCCTGGCCCTGACGTTCACCCCGGCGCTGTGTGCCACGCTGCTCAAGCCGATCCCGGCCGGGCACCATGAAAAGCGTGGTTTCTTCGGTGGTTTCAATCGTCTGTTCGGCACGTTCACCGACCGTTACGAGCGCGTCAGCTCGAGCATGATCAAGCGCGCCGGCCGCTACATGCTGCTGTACCTCGGTATCGTCGGTCTGCTGGGCTTTTTCTACCTGCGCCTGCCTGAGTCCTTTGTGCCCGTTGAAGATCAGGGCTATCTGATCATCGACGTGCAACTGCCTCCCGGCGCCACCCGGTCGCGTACCGACCTCACCGCGCAATTGCTCGAGAACTACATGCTGTCCCGCGAAGCCACGGGGGCGGTGACCATGCTGCTGGGGTTCAGCTTCTCGGGCATGGGTGAAAACGCCGGTCTTGCGTTCCCGACCCTGAAGGACTGGTCGGAGCGCGGCAAGGGCCAGTCAGCGGCTGAGGAAGCGGCGGCATTCAACCGGCATTTTGCAGGGCTCGGCGACGGCACGGTGATGGCGGTGACGCCACCGCCTATCGACGGCCTGGGCACCTCGGGCGGCTTCTCGCTGCGCCTGCAGGACCGTGCAGGCCTGGGCCGCGAAGCCCTGCTGACGGCACGCGACAAGCTGCTCGGCGAGGCCAACGGCAACCCGAAGATTCTCTACGCGATGATGGAAGGTCTGGCCGAAGCGCCGCAATTGCGCCTGAACATCGACCGCGAAAAGGCCCGGGCGCTAGGCGTGAGTTTCGAATCGATCAGCAATGCGCTGTCCACCGCCTTCGGTTCCTCGGTAATCAGCGACTTCGCCAATGCCGGACGTCAACAGCGCGTGGTCGTGCAGGCCGAACAAAGTTCGCGAATGACCCCGGAAAGCGTGCTCAAGCTCTACGTACCCAATAGCAGCGGCACGCTGGTGCCGCTGGGCGCCTTCGTTTCGACGCACTGGGAACAAGGCCCGGTGCAGATCGCCCGCTACAACGGCTACCCCGCATTCAGGATTTCCGGTGATGCAGCACCGGGCGTCAGTACCGGTGAGGCCATGGCGGAAATCGAACGGATCGTTTCCGGGCTGCCGCAAGGCATCGGTTACGAATGGACCGGCCTCTCCTATCAGGAAAGAGTCGCCAGCGGCCAGGCGGTCGGACTGTTCGGCCTGGCGCTGCTGGTGGTGTTCCTGCTGCTGGTCGCGTTGTATGAGAGCTGGGCAATCCCGCTGGTGGTGATGCTGATCGTTCCCGTCGGCGCGCTGGGCTCCGTGCTGGCCGTGACGGCCGTCGGCATGCCCAATGATGTGTATTTCAAAGTCGGCCTGATCACCATCATCGGGCTGGCCGCGAAAAACGCGATTCTCATCGTCGAGTTCGCCAAGGAACTCTGGGATCAGGGCCATTCCCTGCGCGACGCGGCACTTCAGGCTGCACGGCTGCGCTTTCGGCCAATTGTCATGACTTCGCTGGCCTTCATCCTTGGCGTGGTGCCGCTGACCCTGGCCACCGGCGCAGGCGCTGCAAGCCAGCGCGCCATCGGCACTGGCGTCATCGGCGGCATGCTCAGCGCGACGCTGCTGGGCGTGGTTCTGGTGCCTATATTCTTTTTCTGGGTGTTGACCGTGCTGCGCCGCAAACCGCATGCGCAACAGATTACCGACGATCAGCAACTGACGGAGAAGCGATAGGCAGCAAGCGGCCAGCGGGTATCAATCCCGCTGGCCCGACCTTGGCTCCGTGTCGGCTTGCGCGTCCATAGAGGACTTGACGCGGGTCCAGGCCGGTAATGTGCCGGTCGCGATTTCCGACGCCACATTCACCCGGTTGCGACCCTGCGACTTGGCGGCATACAACGCGCGGTCGGCAAGCTCAATCAGGCCACGCTGATCGAGTTGGCGATCGGTGCCGACGAATGTCGCGACACCGAGGCTGATCGTCACGATGCCAAACGGGCTGGCGGGATGCTCGATCTGCTCGTCACGGATGGCCTGCAGGATGTTCTCGGCCACCTGGCGAGCGTTCGACTCGTCAGTACCTGGCAACACCACGGCGATCTCTTCACCGCCATAACGGGCGGCGACGTCGCTGGGACGACGAATGAACTGCTCGACCACTCGGGCCAGCGCAATCAGGCATTCGTCACCGGCCAGGTGGCCGTAATGATCGTTGTAGCGTTTGAAATGATCAGCATCGATCAAAATCAGCGACAGCAGGCTGCGCTCGCGTCTGGCGCGCTTGAATTCGACTTCCAGAAACTGATCGAAACGTCTGCGATTGGCCAGCCCGGTCAGCTTGTCTTCGGAGGCAATCAACTCCAGGTGCTGGTTGAGCTGGATCAGGGCTGCCTGTGAATCGAGCAACTGGTCTTCTGCGCGTATGCGGCTGTGAATGTGCCCAATCAGACGAACGCCGAGTCCGATCACCAGTCCGAGCAGCACCAGCATGACCAGAATGGACTGCTTAGTCTGGCCCAGCCAGTCGAGCATGGCTTCTTTCTGACCCAGCGCAACCACGGTGACGATCGGGTAGACATCACTGCGTTTGAACGCATAAAAACGCGCAACACCGTCAATCCTGGAAACGAACTGGGCGGTACCTGACACTCGGCCGCGTTCCGACCTGAAAATGGGCGTCGATGACAGATCGCGACCGATCTCCTGCTCCAGATGGGGATAGCGCACCCGCAACTGCCCGGCGGTCGACGTCAGACTGATAATGCCGGTTTGCCCGACCTTGATGTCCGAATAGAACTTCAACAGGTGGTCGACACCGATGGTGGCGACCATCAGCCCGGCAAAACTCGCGTCGGGATTATTGATGCGTCTGCTGACCGATATGACCCATTCGCCGGAGGCACGGCTGCGAATCGTCGGACCGATGTAAGGGGCTTTGTCAGGCATCTTCAGGTGGTGCTGAAAGAACTCGCGCTGCGCGCTGTTGATGCCGATAACCCTGGGATTGCTCGAGAAGATGCAAATCCCGTCGGCGTTGTACAGCGACACGGTATCGATCTGCGGCAGCGCGCCCATTTCACGCGCAATGACCCACCTGAGACGCTCGATCTGTTCAGGCCCGACGCCGTCCTTTTCGACACGCTCCGTCAGGCCGATCAGCATCAGCTCGCTTTGCTTGAAAATACCATCCGTGTAGGTGCTTAGCGCTCCAGCCAGATTGATCGTGCTGGTCTGGATGTTTTCCAGGGTGTTGCGGCGTGCGGTCCATGCTTGCCAGGCCATCAACATCACCACGCAGGCGCACACTACGAAGATCAGCCATGACGCAAGCCGAAGGTCGCGTTTCAAAACTTGCCTCCACAACAGGTGAGAACCAGTGCATCTGGTTTTTCTGAAAACCGGACCTGATTGCTCAGGGGCCATCGACAATCCTTTCGCTACTAACTGCCATTGTCGGCAAGTGCTCGGCCATACCTGGAAGGCCTGGCATCGATAAAAGCATGCCAGTGAGTGGCATCATAATGCCACGTACAGCTGTCTATGGGTTGATCGGGGATGAACATACGAAAGCAGGCGCACACTGGATCACAGTGGCGCCTGATTTTATGGAGGGCTGTAAGCGCGGCCGGCTTACAAGGGCATGGCGGGTTGTCGTTATTGGCGGGGGTCAAGCCGTCTCGGCGACAGGCTTGCGTTGTGCAGCGGCTTCCAGTTCGCGTACCAGAGGCAATACGTGCTGGCCGAAATAGGCGACTTCTTCCTGGAAATGCAGGAACGCTGAAAGCACCAGGTCTACGCCAACGGACTTGAGTTCGACGATGCGCTCGGCAATCTGCCGCGGTGTGCCAATCAGGTTGGTCTTGAAGCCATCGTTGTACTGCACCAGATCCTGAAAGGTGGATTTGGCCCAGTTGCCCTCGCCTTCCGGACTGGCCTTGCCCGCCTGCTTCGCGGCATCACCAAAGGCGTTGACGGCTTCCGGATCTGCCTTGTCGACGATTTCGGCCAGCACGGCACGCGCCTCTTCTTCGGTATCCCTGGCAATGATGAAAGCATTCACACCGATCTTCACCGAATGCCCGTTCGCGGCAGCCTTGGCTCGGATGTCATCGACCTGGGCCTTGATGCCTTCGACGGTATTGCCGTTGGTGAAATACCAGTCCGACACCCGCGCCGCCATATCACGTGCGGCCCGCGAGCTGCCGCCCTGAAAGATTTCCGGGTGAGGACGCTGGATCGGCTTGGGCTTGAGGGTGTAATCATGGAAGCGATAGAAATCCCCCTTGAAGGTGAAGTTGTCGGTGGTCCAGATCCCCTTGAGGGCGCGGATGAACTCCTCGGAGCGGCGATAACGTTCATCATGCTCCAGCCAGGGCTCTCCGATAGCCTGAAACTCGCCCTTGAACCAGCCGCTGACAATATTGACCGCCACACGCCCGGCGGTGAGCTGATCGATGGTCGCCAGTTGCTTGGCGGCCACCGACGGGGTCCATGGCCCGGGCAATATCGCGGCAATGACCTTGAGCTTCTCGGTGGCCGCGAGTAGCGCATGGCTGAAGGCTACGGATTCATGCTGGAATTCGGCGCCATAACCGGCGGTAAAGCGAATTTGCGTCAGCGCGTAGTCGAAACCGGACTGCTCGGCGATCTGCGCCAGCTTGCGGTTGTAGTCGATGGTCCAGCTGGTGCGCTGTTCGATCTTGCTGACTACCAGCCCACCGCTGACGTTGGGTACCCAGTACGCAAATTTTATGGACGATTGGCTCATATCGGTACTCCTCTGGCTGCAAGCTTCCCGAGCGCATTAAGCACAAGGGCCTGCACATCCACAGAGCAGCAACCGTGCCATTCAATAAAACACTGGCATATCAAAGCGTTGCGACAGCTGACTTGCAGCGCCAACTGTCCGTGTCAAGCCAGGGTGTGGAACTGCTGTTGGCGGAGCAACAGCTTTGCGGATTTCCTGACCATGCGCAGGACGTGATTCGCTGAAAGCAAGCCGACGAAAGGCAGCTGGCCCTGCTATCCAGAATCGCATGGCTGGAGTAAATTTTGGATCCAATGAAACCGCATTCATCTGCAGGAGCACCGATGAAATTGCATGCCTGTTTTCTGGCCCTGATGATCCCTGCCCTTTCGGCGCATGCCGAAGGCAAAAGCATATCCATACCTCATGATCCAACCGGCCAGCACGCACTGATAGAGAAAAGCGGCAGCGCAAAGGAACGCGTGGTGATCACCCGGCGTGAAGGCATGCTCGGGGTGATCTACTTCAAGCGGGTCTATAACTGCGCCAACCACACGGTGAACCTGGTCGGCACCGGTTCCACGCTGGAAATCATGGAACAGGCAAAGGCCGTGAGTGGCATGGGACCGGTGATTCGCGACTCCACGGCCGACTACATCGAATCCGAGGCCTGCAGTTGATTCTGACCTGATCAATCCTGCTCCGGCTGAATATGCGACATCCGAAAGCGCCTCCCATGAGGCGCTTTTTTCGTTTCTGCCGTTGGGTTTTACAGCAGGGAGCAGCACCGCAAAAAACACTTGCACCGAAAGTATTACGGTATACCATCAGACAACAATAACTCATCACGCCGGTGCAGGCGCCAGGATTTAAGCGAGGTAAGTGTCATGAAGTTTTCGTTGTTCGTGCACATGGAGCGCTGGGATGAAAGTGTCAGTCATCGCCAGCTGTTCGAGGACCTGACCGAGCTGACGCTGATGGCCGAGCAAGGCGGCTTCAGCACAGTCTGGATAGGCGAACACCACGCGATGGAATACACCATCTCGCCAAGCCCGATGCCGTTGCTGGCGTATCTGGCGGCCAGGACCACACATATTCATCTGGGCGCCGGCACCATCATTGCGCCGTTCTGGCACCCATTGCGGGTCGCGGGTGAATGCGCGCTGCTGGACGTGATCAGTAACGGGCGTATGGAAGTCGGCCTGGCACGCGGCGCCTATCAAGTGGAGTTCGACCGCATGGCCGGTGGCATGCCGGCCTCCGAAGGCGGCAAGGCGTTGCGTGAAATGGTCCCGGTGGTACGTGCGCTGTGGCAGGGTGACTACGCCCACGACGGCGATATCTGGAAATTCCCGACCTCGACTTCCGTGCCCAAGCCGATCAACACGCCGCCGATGTGGATCGCTGCGCGCGACCCTGACTCGCACAATTTCGCCGTGCAGAACGGCTGTAACGTGATGGTCACCCCGTTGATGAAGGGTGACGAAGAAGTTGTCGACCTGAAGAACAAGTTCGCAGCCGCGCTGGCCAACAATCCCGACGTGCCCCGCCCGCAATTGATGGTACTGCGCCACACGCATGTGCATGCCGCAGACGATCCCGAAGGCTGGAAAGTGGGCGCCACTGCCATCGCGAAGTTCTACCGCACTTTCGACGCATGGTTCGGCAATAAACAGACGCCGGTCAACGGTTTTCTGGCCCCCAGCCCGGAAGAGAAGTTCAAGGAACGTCCGGAATTCGAGCTGGAGAATATCCGCAAGAACACCATGATCGGTACTCCTGAAGAGATCATTCCGCGCATTCGTCATTATCAAGAGTTAGGTGTCGACGAGTTCAGCTTCTGGTGCGACAACAGCCTGCCGCACGCCGAGAAGAAAAAGTCGCTTGAGCTGTTCATCAAGCACGTGGTGCCGGTGTTTCGTTGAGCTGAGCGCGAGGTCTCCAGGCTGTATTGATTATCGTCCCCACGCTCTGCGCTCAACGTTATGCGCAAATCCAACTGTTTATCGTGCCAATGCTCCGCGTTGGCATGCAGTTCGTGACGCTCTGCGTCACACAGCGGTCTCTCTTTGTCAGGTG
>NZ_LKGW01000111.1:0-71624 GCF_001467335.1 Pseudomonas sp. ICMP 10191 | reverse complement strand
AATATGGCGCAGCGGACGGGACTCGAACCCGCGACCCCCGGCGTGACAGGCCGGTATTCTAACCGACTGAACTACCGCTGCGCGTAACACTAAAAGCGAGTTTGGTGGGTGATGACGGGATCGAACCGCCGACCCGCTGCTTGTAAGGCAGCTGCTCTCCCAGCTGAGCTAATCACCCTTCACTCTCGGTGTGGCGCGCATTCTACGGAGCGACCTGTACTCTGGCAAGCACTTTTTCAAATAATTTTTATAATCCTTCCAAAGGCTTACAAACGCTCTGTACAGGGTTGGCCCCAGCGGCTGAGGAGCGAATAATGCCCGCCTTTGTATAGAAAGAGAGATTCACCTCATGTGGTTCAAAAACCTGCTTGTCTATCGCCTGACCCAGGACGTGCCTTTTGATGCCGAAGCGCTGGAGACAGCACTGGCGACCAAGCCAGCGCGCGCCTGCGCCAGCCAGGAGGTAGCCACCTATGGTTTCGTCGCTCCTTTCGGCAAGGGCGAAGACGCTCCATTGGTACACATCAGTCAGGACTTCATGCTGATCGCCGCACGCAAGGAAGAACGCATTCTGCCGGGCAGCGTCGTGCGTGACGCGCTCAAGGAAAAGGTCGACGAGATCGAAGCCGAGCAGATGCGCAAGGTCTACAAGAAGGAACGTGATCAGCTCAAGGATGAAATCATCCAGGCGTTCCTGCCGCGCGCCTTTATCCGCCGCTCCGCCACCTTCGCCGCCATCGCGCCGAAACAGGGCCTGATCCTGGTCAATGCCTCCAGCCCGAAACGCGCCGAAGACCTGTTGTCCACTCTGCGCGAAGTCATCGGCTCGCTGCCGGTACGTCCGCTGACGGTCAAGGTTTCACCGAGTGCGACCATGACCGACTGGGTCAAGACCCAGAAAGCAGCCGACAACTTCTTCGTGCTGGACGAGTGCGAGCTGCGCGACACCCATGAAGATGGCGGTATCGTGCGCTGCAAGCGTCAGGACCTGACCGGCGACGAAATCCAGCTGCACCTGAGCACAGGCAAGGTCGTGACCCAGCTGTCGCTGGCCTGGCAGGACAAATTGTCGTTCGTGCTGGACGATAAACTGGTGGTCAAGCGTCTGAAGTTCGAGGACCTGCTGCAGGATCAGGCCGAACAGGACGGTGGTGACGAAGCGTTGGGGCAACTGGACGCCAGCTTCACGCTGATGATGCTGACCTTCGGCGAGTTCCTGCCGGAGCTGTTCGAGGCACTGGGCGGCGAAGAGATTCCGCAAGGCATCTGATACGCGCGTTTGCAACATTGCCGCTCGAAACACCGCGCCGTCTCATCAGACGGCGCATTCATTTCATCCCGGTTATTCAACAAGAAGGAGCAGGCCATGCGTGCGTTGGCAGCCTTGAGTCGTTTTGTCGGCAACACGTTTGCCTACTGGGTTTTGTTGTTCGCCATTCTGGCATTTCTGTTTCCGCAGGTTTTCATCGGCCTGAAAAGCTGGATCGTGCCGCTGCTGGGGCTGGTCATGTTCGGCATGGGCCTGACCCTGAAACTTGACGACTTCTCCGAAGTGGCGCGTAACCCGTGGCGAGTGGCGCTGGGTGTGATCGCGCACTTTGTAATCATGCCCGGTGTAGCCTGGTTGCTGTGCCAGGTGTTTCAACTGCCGCCGGAGATCGCCGTGGGCGTGATTCTGGTCGGTTGCTGCCCGAGCGGCACTTCATCCAACGTCATGGCCTGGCTGGCGAAGGGTGATCTGGCGCTGGCGGTGGCAATCGCTGCGGTCACTACCCTGCTCGCCCCGCTGCTGACCCCGACCCTGATCTGGTTCCTCGCTTCGGCGTGGCTGCCGGTGTCTTTCCTCGATATGTTCTGGTCGATCCTGCAACTGGTCATGCTGCCGATTGTGCTCGGTGTGGTTGCACAGCGCCTGTTGGGTGCGCGGGTCAGCTATGCCGTGGACGTGCTGCCGCTGGTCTCGGTGGTCAGTATTGTGATGATCGTCTGCGCCGTAGTCGCCGCCAGCCAGGCGAAAATCGCTGAATCCGGCCTCCTGATCATGGCGGTGGTGATTCTGCACAACACGTTCGGTTTTCTGTTGGGTTATTTCACTGGCAAGGTTTTCAAGCTGCCATTGGCGCAACGCAAGTCGCTGGCGTTGGAGGTCGGCATGCAGAACTCGGGGCTGGGCGCTGCGCTGGCGAGTGCTCATTTCTCGCCGCTGGCGGCGGTGCCAAGTGCGCTGTTCAGTGTCTGGCACAATATTTCCGGGGCGTTGCTGTCGACGTATTTCAGGAAGATGCCGGAGGAAGAGAATACGTCCAGGCCGCAGTGACGCTTTGCTTCATACAGCTGTTCTGTGACATCAGGCGGATTGGGGTTCAGGCTCGACTATCGTTCCCACGCTCCGCGTGGGAACGCCGTTCGTGACGCTCCGCGTCACACGGCGGTTCTGTGACATCAGGTGGATGTGGGTTCCGGCTCAGGTCACCTTTGGCTATCGTGCCAACGCGAAGTGGTTGGCACGTCAGTCGTACGGAGCGCCGACGCTACTGCACTTTCCCTCTCAGTGCTTTCACTTCTTCGCGCACGTCCACGGGGGTTGCCACGTCTGCTGCAATGGGCGAGCCGGCAACCAGCACGACGCGAGACCACAGGCGGCGAAACAGGGTCTTGCTCGGGTCGCGGCTGAAGAAGCTGCCCCACAGGCCTTGCAGTGCCAGTGGAATGACCGGTACCGGGGTTTCCTGAATGATGCGGCTCATGCCGTTCTTGAAGCCGTTGATTTCGCCGTCGGTGGTCAGTTTGCCTTCCGGGAAGATGCACACCAGTTCGCCTTCTGCGAGGTACTGGGCGATGCGTTTGAACGATTTCTCGTAGATGTCCATGTCTTCGTTACGCCCGGCAATGGGGATGGTCCCTGCAGTGCGAAAGATGAAGTTAAGCACGGGCAGTTGGTAGATCTTGTAGTACATGACAAAGCGGATCGGGCGCCTCACTGCGCCGGCAATCAGCAATGCATCGACAAAGGACACATGGTTGCAGACCAGCAGCGCCGCGCCTTCGTCAGGGATACGGTCCAGATTGCGGTGTTCGACGCGGTACATGGAATGGCCAAGCAGCCAGATCATGAAGCGCATGGTGAACTCGGGGACGATCTTGAAGATGTAGATATTGACCGCGATGTTCATCACCGACACGGCCAGAAACAGCTGCGGGATCGACAGTTTGGCAACGCTCAGCAGCAGGATCGAGACAATCGCCGAGACCACCATGAACAGCGCGTTGAGGATGTTGTTGGCGGCGATGACGCGCGAGCGCTCTTTTACCGGCGTGCGCGACTGGATCAAGGCGTACAGCGGCACGATATAAAAGCCGCCGAAGATGCCGATACCGAGAATGTCGAACAGCACCAGCCAGCCCTGCCCGGAAGACAGCACCGCCAGCCAGTCGTTGGCCTGCACGTTCTGCGGGAAACCGCCCGAATGCCACCACAGCAGCAGGCCGAAAATCGTCAGGCCCATCGAGCCGAACGGCACCAGCCCGATCTCGACCTTATGCCCGGACAAGCGCTCGCAGAGCAGCGAGCCCAGCGCGATGCCGATGGAGAACACGGTCAGAATCAGGGTAACGACCGTTTCGTCGCCGTACATCCATTCCTTGGCATAGGCCGGGATCTGCGTCAGGTAGATCGCCCCCACGAACCAGAACCACGAGTTGCCGACAATCGAGCGCGAAACCGCAGGCGTTTGCCCCAGCCCCATGCGCAAGGTCGCCCATGACTGGGTGAAGATGTTCCAGTTGAGCTTCATCTCCGGCGAGGCGGCATCGGCGCGCGGGATACCGAAGCTGGCCAGGAACCCCAGGCAGGCGACCAGCACGATGGCAGCCGCCACCACCCAGGCATAGTGCGAAGAAGACATCATCACACCCGCGCTGATGGTGCCGGCCAGAATCGCCAGAAAGGTACCCATCTCGACCAGCGCGTTGCCGCCGACCAGTTCGCTCTCGCGCAGGTGCTGGGGCAGGATCGAATACTTGACCGGTCCGAACAGCGCCGAATGCGTGCCCATGGCGAACAGCGCGGCGAGCATCAACTCCAGATGATTGAACAGAAAACCTGCGGCACCGACCGCCATGATGACGATCTCACCGAACTTGATGATCCGGATCAACTGGTCCTTGGGGTACTTCTCACCGAACTGCCCGGCCAGCGCCGAGAACAGAAAGAACGGCAGGATGAACAGCAAAGCGCACAGATTGACGTAGATCGAACGATCCCCGTCGATGCTCAACTTGTAAAGGATGGCAAGGATCAATGACTGCTTGAAGATATTGTCATTGAACGCCCCAAGGGACTGCGTAATGAAAAACGGCAGGAAACGGCGTTTCCCGAGCAGGCTGAATTGTGACTGTTGGCTCATCGTCCGTGGTCCTGAGAGGCTGGGGTGAACTGACGCAGCGGCCAATCCGAGGCACATTGAAGACGTAACGCTGACGAATGTCGATAGGACATTTCTTTTTACAAAACCTGTGTCGCTATTTTTATCACTTCGGGCTTGGTCGGGGCAGCTGCGACACTGCGCCACGCTCGACCTTGGTCGACAAAGACGAAGCGCAGCCATCGTGCGAGACTGCGCGTTATCGATACGGTGTGGAATTTGATATGTCGCTGTCCAGCGGGCTGATTGCGGCCGTTGCCTTGTCCTATATGGCCATCATGTTTGCTATCGCCTTTTACGGCGACCGCTACAGCGCGTCGCTGCGCCCGACCATGCGCGCCTGGGTCTACAGCCTGTCGCTGGCGGTCTACTGCACCAGCTGGACGTTTTTCGGCGCAGTGGGTCAGGCCGCCGAGCAGTTGTGGTCGTTCCTGCCGATCTATCTGGGGCCCATCGTGCTGATGGTACTGGCGCCCTGGGTGCTGCAAAAAATGGTGCTGATCAGCAAACAGGAAAACATCACCTCGATCGCCGACTTCATCGCGGCGCGCTATGGCAAATCCCAATCCCTCGCAGTCATGGTGGCGCTGATCTGCCTGATCGGCATGCTGCCGTACATCGCGCTGCAGCTCAAAGGCATCGTGCTGGGGGTGAATATCCTGATCGGTGCCGTGGCCGACTCCACCGGTATTCGTGCTCAGGACACCGCGCTGGTGGTGTCGCTGATTCTCGCGCTGTTCACCATCGTCTTCGGTGCGCGCAATCTGGATGTCACCGAACATCATCGCGGCATGGTGCTGGCCATTGCTTTCGAGGCGCTGGTCAAGCTGTTCGCCTTCATGGCAGTCGGTGTGTTCGTCACGTTCGGCCTGTACGACGGATTCGACGACCTGTTCAATCAGGCCAAACTGGCGCCACGTCTCGAGGAATACTGGAAAGACACGATCAACTGGCCGTCGATGTTCGTGCAGACCGGCGTGGCGATGATGGCGATTGTCTGCCTGCCCCGTCAGTTCCACGTGACGGTGGTCGAGAACATCGAGCCTCAGGACCTGAATCTCGCCAAATGGGTGTTCCCGGCCTATCTGGCGCTGGCTGCGCTGTTCGTGGTGCCGATTGCGCTGGCCGGACAAATGCTCCTCCCCGGCTCCATGCTGCCCGACTCGTTCGTGATCAGCCTGCCGCTGGCGCACGCTCACCCGTCGCTGGCGCTGCTGGCCTTCATCGGCGGAGCATCGGCAGCAACCGGCATGGTGATCGTCGCCTGCGTGGCGCTGTCGACGATGATTTCCAACGACATGCTGCTGCCGTGGCTGTTGAGACGCAAAAACACCGAGCGGCCGTTCGAGGCGTTTCGTCACTGGATGCTTTCTGTCAGACGCATCAGCATCGTGATGATTCTCCTGCTGGCCTACGTCAGCTACCGGATGCTGGGGTCGACGGCCAGTCTGGCAACCATCGGCCAGATCGCCTTTGCCGCGATCACCCAGCTGGCTCCCGCCATGTTCGGTGCCTTGTACTGGAAGCAGGCCAATCGGCGTGGCGTATTTGCAGGCCTGGCGGCGGGCATCTTCATCTGGTTCTACACCCTTGTGCTACCGGTAGCGGCGCATGGCATGGGCTGGTCGCTGAGCACTTTCCCGCTGCTTTCCTGGCTGCACAGCAACCCGTTCGACCTGCCTATCTCGCCGATGACCCAGGGCGTGGTGCTGTCGATGGCCGGCAACTGTACGTTGTTCGCCTGGGTGTCGATGTTGTCGCGCACGCGAGTAGCCGAGCACTGGCAGGCGGGTCGTTTCATCGGCCAGGAAACCCAGGGACGCGACTTCAGCCGCCCCCTGCTCGCGGTGCAGATCGAGGACCTGCTGAGCCTGTCGGCACGCTTCGTTGGTGAGGACCGCGCGCGACAGAGTTTCATCCGCTTCGCCCACAGGCAGGGCAAGGGTTTCAACCCCGGCCTGAATGCCGATGGTGAATGGATCGCGCATACCGAGCGGCTGCTGGCCGGCGTGCTCGGCACCTCTTCGACCCGCGCCGTGGTCAAGGCCGCTATCGAAGGTCGCGACATGCAGTTGGAAGACGTTGTACGCATCGCCGACGAAGCCTCCGAAGTTCTGCAGTTCAACCGCGCGCTGCTGCAGGGTGCCATCGAAAACATTACCCAGGGCATCAGCGTGGTGGACCAGTCCTTGCGGCTGGTGGCCTGGAATCGTCGTTACCTTGAGCTGTTCAACTACCCCGAAGGCCTGATCGGCGTTGGCCGGCCGATTGCCGACATCATCCGTTACAACGCTGAGCGCGGACTCTGCGGGCCGGGCGAGGCAGAGGTTCACGTTGCGCGGCGTCTGCACTGGATGCGCCAGGGCCGCGCTCATACCTCGGAGCGGTTGTTTCCCAATGGCCAGGTGATCGAACTGATTGGCAACCCGATGCCGGGCGGCGGATTCGTCATGAGTTTCACCGACATCACCGAGTTCCGCGCCGCCGAACACGCCCTCAAAGGCGTCAATGAAAGCCTTGAGCAGCGGGTAGCCGCACGTACCCACGAATTGTCCCAGCTCAACCAGGCGCTGACCGACGCCAAGGGCACCGCTGAAGCCGCCAACGAATCGAAAACCCGCTTCCTGGCCGCGGTGAGTCATGACCTGATGCAGCCGTTGAACGCTGCACGGCTGTTCTCCGCTGCGCTGTCACATCAGCAGGAGGGGATTTCCAGCGAAGCCCAGCAATTGGTTCGGCACCTGGACAGCTCGTTGCGCTCTGCCGAAGACCTGATCAGCGACCTGCTGGATATTTCCCGAATCGAAAACGGCAAGATCACCCCGGATCGTCAGCCGTTTCCGCTCAGCGCGCTGTTTGACACCCTGGGTGCCGAATTCAAGGCGCTGGCCCAGGAACAGGGTCTGAGCTTTCGTGTAAGGGGCAGTTCACTGCGCGTCGACAGTGATATCAAACTGTTGCGCCGAGTGCTGCAGAACTTTTTGACCAACGCTTTCCGCTATGCCAAAGGCCCTATTCTGCTGGGTGTCAGGCGCTACGGTGACAGCCTGAGCCTGGAAGTCTGGGACCGGGGGCCGGGCATTCCCGAAGACAAACGCAAGGTAATCTTCGAAGAATTCAAACGCCTCGACAGCCACAAGACTCACGCGGCCAAGGGGCTGGGTCTGGGGCTGGCGATTGCCGATGGTTTGTGCCGCATTCTCGAGCATCCTTTGCAAGTGCGCTCATGGACCGGCAAAGGCAGCGTGTTCAGCGTGCGGGTGCCGCTGGCCGCGCCTCAGGCGGCAGTCCCCGCAACACTGCCCGATGTCAGCCGCCCCGCGCTGAACGGCACACAGGTGCTGTGTGTCGACAACGAGGACAGCATCCTGATCGGTATGCACAGTCTGCTGTCACGCTGGGGCTGTCAGGTCTGGACCGCGCGCAATCGCCAGGAATGCGAAGCGCTGTTGAACAATGGCATCCGGCCGCAGATTGCTCTGGTGGATTACCACCTGGATGAGGGCGAAACCGGTACTGAACTCATGGCCTGGCTGCGCACCCGACTGGGTCAACCGGTACCGGGCGTGCTTATCAGTGCCGATGGGCGTGCGGAGTTGATCGCTCAGGTGCACGCGGCGGGGCTCGATTACCTGCCCAAGCCGGTCAAGCCTGCAGCGCTGCGCGCGCTGTTGAGCCGGCATGTGAGTCTGGACGGGTAACGGAATGCCGGTTGTTCGCAGAGGCTGCGAACAACCGGATCAGAGGGGGAATAACCGGAAAGACTGTCGCTTAACCGAACAACCAGTAGCCCAGCAGCGTCAGTACCACGACTGCCAGAACAGGGCGCAGTACGCGGTAAGCCTTGGGGTTGGCGCGCTTGAACTGCTTGACCTTGCCACTGAAACCATCGCTGAAACGCTTGCTGAATGCATACGCCTGATTGATTCCGCCGACGCGCTCGTCGTCAAGGTTCTGCGGAGCGGTGGCGCGGCCCAGAAACGCGCTGACGCTGCGGTTCATACGGGTCATGAAGCGGTTGGTCAACGGACGCTCGACATCACAGAACAGAATTACACGGGTCTGGTCGGTCTCGTTCTTGACCCAGTGAACGTAGGTCTCATCGAACATGACGTCCTGACCGTCACGCCAGGCGTATTCCTTGCCATCGACGAAGATCCGGCAGTCATCGGAGTTGGGTGTCGACAGGCCCAGGTGATAACGCAGCGAGCCGGCGAACGGATCGCGGTGCGGATTGAGGTGACTGCCACCCGGCAGCAGCGCGAACATCGCGCCCTTGACGTTGGGAATGCTGTTGACCAGTTCAACGGTTTTCGGGCACAGCGCCTCGGCAGACGGCAGGGCCTTGTCGTACCACTTCAGGTAAAAGCGCTTCCAGCCCTTCTTGAAGAACGAGCCAAAACCGGCGTCGTTGTTTTTCTCCGCTGCACGAATATAGCCTTCGTCGAACAGGTGCATGGCTTCGTCGCGAATGGTTTCCCAGTTGTCCTTGAGGATGTCCAGCTCAGGGAATTTGCTGCGGTCCAGATAGGGCTCGGACGGGACGCGGGAAAACAGGTACATCAGTGCGTTGTACGGTGCGAACAATGCCGAATGGTTGACGAACTGCCGCAACAGAGGCAGTCGGGCCCGACCGCGCAAATGAACGTACAGCGTGCTGCCCAGAAACAGCATCAGGATCGATGCCTTGGCAACAAATGAAAGGGTCATGAAGCTCTCCTTGAAGCGGGCAGATAACGCCAAACGTCACGCGGGCAGTGCTGATGCATGATTCTGAATAATGACTGGAGCGCCGGTCGAACAACGCTCATCGTCCGGCAAGTCGTAGCTGGCCATCATAAACCCTTGCGTTGCCCGCATGAAGTACGCACTTGCGAAGATGTGTTACTGGGAAAGCTCCTGATCGGTAAACAGATCGCTGAACAGCATGCTCGACAGGTAACGTTCGCCGGAGTCCGGCAGGACCACCACGATCGTCTTGCCCTGCATCTCCGGTTTTTCAGCCAGACGAACGGCGGCCGCCATCGCCGCGCCGCAGGAAATACCACAGAGAATGCCCTCCTCCTGCATCAGACGCCGGGCCATGGCCTTGGACTCTTCATCGGTGACACGCTCTACCCGGTCGACAATCGACAGGTCGAGGTTTTTCGGGATGAAGCCGGCGCCGATGCCCTGAATCTTGTGCGGGCTGGGGGTGATCGTTTCACCGGCCATCGCCTGGGTGATGATCGGCGAACCGTCCGGCTCGACTGCGACCGACAGGATCGGTTTGCCTTCGGTGTGCTTGATATACCGGGAGATACCGGTGATAGTCCCGCCAGTCCCTACGCCTGCTACCAAGACGTCGATGGCACCGTCGGTGTCTGCCCAGATTTCCGGGCCGGTGGTTTTTTCATGGATGGCCGGGTTGGCCGGGTTCTCGAATTGCGCCGGCATGAAATATTTCTCGGGGTTGTCTGCCAGCAGTTCTTCGGCCTTGGCAATCGCACCTTTCATCCCCTTGGCCGCTTCGGTCAGCACCAGTTCTGCGCCCAGTGCCTTGAGTACCTTGCGACGTTCTATGCTCATGGAAGCGGGCATGGTGAGCATCAGTTTGTAGCCACGGGCAGCGGCAACGAAGGCCAGACCTATGCCGGTGTTGCCCGAGGTCGGTTCGACGATGGTCATGCCCGGCTTGAGCCTGCCGCTGCTTTCGGCGTCCCAGATCATATTGGCGCCGATACGGCATTTAACGGAATAACCCGGATTACGCCCTTCGATCTTGGCCAGAATGGTGATACCGCGCGGCGCGATACGGTTGATCTGCACCAACGGCGTATTACCGATGGAATGGGCGTTATCAGCGTAGATACGGCTCATGAGGGTGTCCTTGTGCACATCGGTTAAAGACCCAAAGCCTATGCCGCCAACTGTGGGGCGTCCAGTCTGACCGAACGGATGACGGCGCGAGCAGTCAATCCTTCATTGAAACAGGAGACTCATGTCATGAAACGTCGCTACAGCTGGCCGCTATGGACCCTGGCCGCTCTGGTAGTCCTGCTGATCGCTGTCAATATCGCCCTGCCGTATCTGGTGCGTGACTATCTGAACGACAAACTGGCCGACATGGGTGACTACCGGGGCGAGATCACCGATGTGGACCTGGCACTGTGGCGAGGGGCGTACCGGATCAAGGGGCTGAAGATCGTCAAGACCGACGGCAAGGTCCCGGTGCCCTTTTTCGACGCACCGATGATCGAACTGGCTGTCAGCTGGCATTCACTCTGGTATGACCATGCAGTGGTCGCGAAAGCACTCTTCACCGGCCCGCAGATCAACTTCGTGGACGGCGGCAGCAAGCAGGACTCGCAGACCGGTCAGGGGACCGACTGGCGTACCCAGATGGACAAGCTGCTGCCCATCACCCTCAACGAATTGCGCATCGATAACGGGCGCATCACCTTCAATAACTTCAACTCCACGCCCAAAGTAAAAATCGAGGCGGATCAGGTCAATGCCAGCATCTATAACCTGACCAACGTGGTCGATGTGGAAGGCAATCGCGATGCCGAGTTCAAGGGCAAGGCACGTCTGCTGGGCCATGCCGATCTGGAGAGCTCAGCCAGATTCGATCCGTTCAGCAACTTTGAAGACTTCGACTTCAAACTGCGCGCCACCGGCATCCAGCTCAAGAAACTCAACGATTTCTCGTCGGCCTACGGCAAGTTCGATTTCAACGCCGGCGATGGCGATGTGGTGATTGAAGCGCAGGCCGACAAAGGCCAGCTCAAGGGCTACATAAAGCCGCTGCTGCGCAACGTGGACGTGTTCAACTGGCAGCAGGATGTCGAAAACAAGGACAAGGGTGTTTTCCGCTCGATCTGGGAAGCGCTGGTCGGAACCAGCGAAACCGTGTTGAAAAACCAGCGGGAAAACCAGTTCGCCACACGCGTCGACCTCAGCGGCAGCGTTCATCAGCAGGACATCAGCGGCTTCCAGGCGTTTCTGCAGATCCTGCGCAATGCTTTCGTGCAGGCATTCAATGCGCGTTATGAGAGCAGCAAGGGGTCTTAGCGGTTTTTTCAAGCGCGCCAACGATGAAAAATCGTACGTTTTCATCAGGGGCAGCGTTGACTTAACTGTCGGAAAACAAAGTATCCGCGCCTGTCTGGATGTCTAGTTCAGGCCATTCGACGCTCCAGCCATGGTCGCCCAACTGTGCCTGGGCGAACGCGTCATCGGCTATCAGTGGACGCAGGTCGGGGAAGGTCTGCACATCGGAGCTCATGTCGAAGGTGTGTTGCTGATCATCTATCAACGTCAACGCCAGCCGGTGGCCGGCCAATACTTGAACATCCTTAAAGCAGCGTTACAATTTCGACCCGGTCACTGCGTGACGCCCCATTCAAGAACTGAATGAGGCGTCTTCGTTCACAGCCATCGGGCCGCCACGTTATAGTCAGGGCATTGCTTGCCCTATTACGGCGCGCGTGCCGACCGGTTACGCGCACCCACGCGAAAAGGATGGATCAATGAAGTTCGAAGGTACGCCGGCCTACGTTGCCACTGACGATCTCAAGCTGGCGGTCAACGCGGCCATCACGCTGGAGCGTCCATTGTTGGTCAAGGGCGAGCCCGGCACCGGCAAGACCATGCTCGCCGAACAACTGGCCGAGTCCTTCGGCGCGAAACTGATTACCTGGCATATCAAGTCCACGACCAAGGCCCATCAAGGCCTGTACGAGTACGATGCGGTGAGCCGTCTGCGCGATTCGCAACTGGGCGTCGACAAGGTCCACGACGTACGCAATTACCTGAAGAAGGGCAAGCTCTGGGAGGCCTTCGAGTCTGACGAACGGGCGATTTTGCTGATCGACGAGATCGACAAGGCCGATATCGAATTCCCCAACGACCTGTTGCAGGAGCTCGACAAGATGGAGTTCTACGTTTACGAGACGAATGAAACCATCAAAGCCAGGCATCGACCGATCATCATCATTACCTCCAACAACGAGAAGGAGCTGCCGGATGCCTTTCTGCGTCGCTGCTTCTTCCACTACATCGCCTTCCCGGATCGGGCCACGCTGCAACGCATCGTCGATGTGCATTACCCGGACATCAAGAAAGACCTGGTGAGCGAAGCGCTGGACGTATTCTTTGACGTGCGCAAGGTGCCGGGGCTGAAGAAGAAGCCCTCCACCTCCGAGCTGGTCGACTGGCTGAAGCTGCTGATGGCCGACAACATCGGTGAAGCCGTGCTGCGCGAACGCGACCCGACCAAGGCGATTCCGCCATTGGCCGGCGCGCTGGTCAAGAACGAGCAGGACGTGCATCTGTTGGAACGTCTGGCGTTCATGAGCCGTCGCGGCAATCGCTGATCGTGTCTATCCAACCTGCCATGTAAAAGGGCGACAGCCATGCTGCTCAACCTGTTCAACGAAATGCGCGCGGCCAAGGTGCCGGTGTCTCTGCGTGAACTGCTGGACCTGATCAATGCGCTTAAACAGCGGGTCGTGTTCGCCGACATCGATGAGTTCTACTTCCTGGCGCGCACGATTCTGGTCAAGGACGAGCGCCATTTCGACAAGTTCGACCGGGCCTTCGGTGCGTATTTCAACGGCTTGGAAAACCTCGACGAGCATTTGCAGGCGCTGATCCCGGAAGACTGGCTGCGCAAAGAGTTCGAGCGTTCGCTGACGGACGAGGAACGCGCGCAGATCCAGTCGCTGGGCGGCCTCGACAAACTGATCGAGGAGTTCAAGAAACGCCTGGAAGAACAGAAGGAACGCCATGCCGGTGGCAACAAATGGATCGGCACCGGTGGCACCAGCCCGTTCGGTTCGGGCGGCTACAACCCGGAAGGCATCCGCGTCGGCGATGCAGGCGAGCGCAAAGGCAAGGCCGTCAAAGTCTGGGACCAGCGCGAATATAAAAACCTGGACGATCAGGTTGAGCTGGGGACGCGCAATATCAAGGTGGCCCTGCGTCGCCTGCGCAAGTTCGCTCGTCAGGGCGCTGCGGATGAACTGGACATCGACAGCACCATCGATCACACCGCACGCGATGCGGGCCTGCTGAACATTCAGATGCGTCCGGAGCGGCGCAACACCATCAAGTTATTGCTGCTGTTCGACATCGGCGGCTCGATGGATTCACACATCAAGGTCTGTGAAGAGCTGTTCTCCGCATGCAAGACCGAGTTCAAGCACATGGAGTATTTCTACTTCCATAACTTCATTTACGAATCGGTGTGGAAGAACAACCAGCGCAGAAACTCGGAGCGGACCGCCACCCAGGACCTGCTGCACAAGTATGGCGAGGACTACAAAGTGATTTTCATCGGCGACGCCTCGATGGCGCCCTATGAAATCACCCAGCCCGGCGGCAGCGTCGAACACTGGAATGAAGAGCCAGGCTATGTGTGGATGCAGCGCTTCATGGCCAAATTCAAGAAGATCATCTGGATCAATCCCTATCCGAAAGATGCCTGGGACTACACCACCTCGACGCATGTTGTGCGTGATTTGATCGAGGGTCAGATGTATCCGCTGACCCTTAGCGGTCTGGAAGAAGGCATGCGCTACCTGGCGAAGTGAAGGCGGCGGGCGCGCGACCATAGCGACGCCCGCTCTGCTTGTCACAACGGCCTGCAGTCAACTCCTGTGGCGTTCGAACTGCGGCTTGCGTCGTCCGCCGTGGATCACCCAGCCGAGCAACAGCACGAAGCTTTCGATCACCAGCGCCAGCAGCAATGCACTGATAATGCCCCAGGCAATGACCTCGGGGGCCAGCAGAACCTGCCACGTATAACCGTTGAAGGTTTCGCGACGGATATCCGGATCGGAAGAAGTGGCCACGAACAAGGCTTTGGAATACCAAGGCCCCTGAAGCCCGAGCCACTGACGCTCAAGGATGTGGGTGCGGTTCATCAGGGTGTCGATAGTGTCCGCATCGCTGCGAAAAACCGGGTCCTCACTGCTGCGATAATGCTGGATCAGCGCCTGAATATCGCCCTTGAAGAACTGCTGCGCAGTGGCGGTATAGCCCTTGACGGATTGCTGCGCCTCGATCAGATGCGCTTCGACACGCTTGCTGTAGTCACTGATGAAACCGGGAATCTGTACCCCGAACAGCAGGCCCATGGTGAACAGGACCAATCGCAGATAACTTCGCAGCATCAATATCCCTCTTCTTTTTTATCCAGTAAGCCGATGGGCCGGTGTCTCAGGGCCTGGTCGTTTCAGTGACGGTGTCGACCGAGCCCTGCGCCACGCACTCGCCCTTGCGCCACAGGCTCCACTGGCCCGGCTCATAGCGGTTCCAGTTTTCGTTCTCGGTCAAGGGTTCGGTCGCGATGACCGTGACCACGTCGTGCGGCGTCGTTTCAGCCTGAAAATCGACAATCACATCGACATCTTTCAACCTCGCCGGACCGAATGGGGCACGGCGGGTGATCTGAACCAGTTTGGTACTGCAAAAGCAAAACAGCCAGTCACCGTCGCTCAACAGACAGTTGAACACGCCTTTGCTGCGATATTCGGCACATGCCTGGATCAGAGAAGGCAGCAATTCCTCGACTTCGACCGGTTCGGGAAAGGCTTCGCGGACGCGATTGAGCAGGTCGCAGAATGCCGCTTCGCTGTCGGTATCGCCCACCGGCCGATAAAAGGTAACGCCCGGGGTGAAATCCGCCAACTGACCATTATGGGCAAAGCACCAGTTACGGCCCCAGAGTTCACGCACGAAAGGATGGGTATTGGACAGGCAGACCTTGCCGACGTTGGCCTGACGAATATGGCCAATCACGACTTCGCTTTTGATGGGATAGCGCTGCACCAGTTGTGCGACTTCCGATTCGCTGCTGGCTGCCGGGTCCTGAAACAGGCGCAGGCCGCGGCCCTCGTAGAAGGCAATGCCCCAGCCATCGCGATGCGGACCGGTGCGGCCGCCCCGCTGCATCAGCCCGGTAAAGCTGAAGACTATGTCGGTCGGGACATTGGCGCTCATGCCCAGTAGTTCACACATGCTCAGGTTCTCGCTTCAAGACGTTTTGCAGCAGGTCACGCGCCGCTGCTAACGGCGCTTGCCAACGAAGCGGGATCTACAGCCGCGGCTCGACCCGTGCAGCCCTGGTCGGCGGAAGGGGCGCAGCGTTTCTGCGAGCGTAGTGATCGTCTTCGGCAAACGGTTCGTCAGCAGGGTCGGTGTCCACAGGCTGGGCCGCAGCCTTGGGTTGGCGAGCCTTGCGGCTGCGCTCGATCGGCCAGCGGATCAGCACGAACAGCAGGTACGCGGCGAAGGCGAACATGCCGTACATGGCAAGGTCCGACACGGCGGTCCAGACATTGCTGCCGACCTTGAACATCAGGTCGAGCGCGGTGATCGCGACGGCTGGCGCCATCGCGTCCTTGGCAGGGTCGACCATGGTCGGCGTAAACAGCAGCACCGCGACCGCCACCAGCAACGGCTCCTTGAGATACCGCCACATCCAGCGGGTCATCAGAAACCATACCAGCAGGCAACCCAACGCGGCGAAGGCGTAGACGCTCCAGGCGATCAGATAGTCGTTTTCGGTCATGACGTCCGTGGTAAGCCAGGTAAAGAGGCGCTTATGATAACGGCTTTTGCCTGACGCGGCTTGCCTCGCTGCAGTATTCGGTTCAGCGTGTACCGATATTTTCCTGATTGATGCCTTAACAGAGAGCCCAGCATGTCCTTCTCGAATGCAACCTCCAGCGCCCCGATCGCTCGCAAGGCCGACGGTTCCGACCCCTACGCCTGGCTGCAGAACCGCGACACTGACGAAGTGCTCGACTACCTCAAGGCCGAAAACGCCTGGCAGGAGCAGCAACTGGCAGAGCAGGCCGGACTGCGCGATAGCCTGTTTGAAGAGATCAAGGGCCGTATCCTCGAAACCGACCTGTCGCTGCCCTCCCCCTGGGGGCCGTACCTTTATTACACCCGCACCACACAAGGCGACGAATACGCCCGGCACTACCGCTGCCCGCGCCCGGCCGACGACAGCAACACGGTGGATGAAAACGCTGAGGAGCTGTTGCTCGACCCCAACGAGATGGCCGATGGCGGCTTTTTCTCACTGGGCGCGTTCAGCATCAGCCCGGATCACCAGCGTCTGGCCTACAGCCTGGACACCAGTGGCGACGAGATATACGAGCTGTACGTCAAAGAGCTGAGCACCGGTCAGATCAGCAGCCTGCCTTTCGAAAACTGCGACGGCAGCATGACTTGGGCCAACGACAGTCAGACCCTGTTTTTCGGCGAGCTGGACGAAACCCATCGTCCGGGCAAGCTGCATCGCCATACCCTGGGCACGTCATCAGCCGAGCTGGTGTTCGACGAGCCGGACGGCAGATTCTTCCTGCATTGCTTCCGCAGCAGCTCAGAGCGCCAACTGATCATTCTGCTCAACAGCAAAACCACCAGCGAAGCCTGGGTGCTGGACGCCGATCATCCGCAACAGGCCTTCACCTGCCTCGCGCCACGCAGCGAAGGCCACGAATACTATCCGGACCACGGGCTGCTCAATGGCGTCTGGACCTGGTTCATCCGCAGCAATCAGAGCGGCATCAACTTCGCGCTGTATCACGCTGCGCAACAAGCCAGTGATGTACCGGGGCGCGAGGACTGGCAGACACTGGTCGCGCACGACGACCAGGTCATGCTCGAAGGCGTCAGCCTCAACGCCAAAGGCATCAGTCTGAGCCTGCGCGAGGGCGGCCTGCCGATCATCGAAGTGCGTCCGCAGGCGCTGCCGACTTATCGCGTGCAGCTGCCTGACGCCGCTTACAGCCTGTACGTGCAGGACACGCTGGAATTCGACAGCGACAAGATTCGCTTGCGCTACCAGTCGCTGAACCGTCCGGCCCAGGTCCGCCAATTGACCCTGGCCAGCGGCGAGCAGGCAGTGCTCAAGGAAACCCCGGTACTGGGCACCTTCGACGCCGATGCCTACGTCAGCCAGCGTTTGTGGGCCACGGCCAGCGATGGCACCCAGGTGCCGATCAGCCTGGTGGTCAAGCGCGAACTGGCCGGACAGGCCACCCCGCTGTATCTGTACGGCTACGGCGCCTATGGCGAGAGCCTCGACCCGTGGTTTTCCCACGCCCGTCTGAGCCTGCTCGACCGTGGCGTGGCGTTCGCCATTGCTCATGTGCGCGGCGGCGGCGAGCTGGGCGAGGCCTGGTATCGCAACGGCAAGCAGGAGCACAAACAGAACACCTTCGGCGATTTCATTGCCTGCGCCGAACACCTTGTTGCCCAGGGGCTGACCAGCGCTGAACAACTGGTGATCAGCGGTGGCAGCGCCGGTGGCCTGCTGATCGGTGCGGTGCTCAACCAGCGGCCAGAGCTGTTCAAGGCAGCGATTGCCGAAGTGCCGTTCGTCGATGTGCTGAACACCATGCTCGACCCGGACCTGCCGCTGACCGTCACCGAATACGACGAATGGGGCAACCCGCAGGAGCCCGAGGTCTACGCGCGTATCAAGGCTTACGCGCCCTACGAAAACGTCACGGCCCAGGCCTACCCGGCCATGCTGGTCATCGCCGGTTATAACGACAGCCGCGTGCAGTATTGGGAAGCCGCCAAATGGGTCGCGAAGTTGCGCGCCACCAAGACCGACGACAATCCGCTGCTGCTCAAGACCGAACTGGGTGCCGGACACGGAGGCATGAGCGGTCGCTATCAGGGCTTGCGTGACGTGGCGCTGGAATACGCGTTTATCTTCAAGGTATTGCAGATCGCTGAATGAACTTGGTGTGAAACACCTGTCTTACTAGGATCGGGGGCAGCGGAGTTGCCCCTTTGTCAGGATTACCAGACCTCACATGTCAGAACCACTGTCCAACCTGAACAACGCCATACGCGACATGCTGCTGGATTGCGGCCTGTTCGACACGCTGCTGCCGGGCGATTTCTTTACCGTAGCCGGCTATTTCAGCATTACCGATATCGATAAAGGCGAGACCATCTTCGCCGAGGGCGATGCCGGAACCTTCATGTGCATCATCCATCAGGGCACCGTGTCTGTGCAGAAGCTTGCTGCAGACGGTCAACAGGTGGAAATCGCCGTTCTGCGGCGCGGACGCGCCTTCGGAGAAATGGCGGTGCTGGATGGCGAGCGCCGCTCGGCCAGTTGTATCGCAGCCACCAGTTGCCAGCTATTGAACCTGGGCCGTGATTCGCTGGACAAGATGCTCGAGGACGCGCCGAAAATCGCCGCCAAGATCATTCGCGCCCTGGCCATCTCGTTGTCCAAGCGCCTGCGCATGGTCGATGGTCAATTACTCTCCCAGCAGGTGTGAGTTTGCCCATCTGGCGCTAAACTTGCCGACATTCCGCTTTCAATGCGCACACGCACAGGTGACACCATGAGCACGGCCAATCCTCCTTCCCATACTGCCAAGCTGGACCGCATCCTGGCCGACGCCCAGCGCGACCGCGAGATGGGCTACCGCGACAAGGCGCTGCGCATGTACCCGCACGTTTGCGGCCGCTGCGCGCGCGAGTTCGCAGGTAAACGCCTCAGCGAACTGACCGTACACCACCGCGACCACAACCATGACAACAACCCGCAGGACGGCTCCAACTGGGAGCTACTGTGCCTGTATTGCCACGACAACGAGCACTCGCGCTACACCGATCAGCAGTACTTCGCCGATGGCTCCCTGGGCAGTCCGAAAACCGCCAAGGCGACCCACAACCCGTTCGCTGCACTGGCCGGACTGATGAAAAAGGACGAGTGACCTCGGTACCTTCAACGCCCCGCGCTCCCCCGCCCTACCTGCACTTCTCCTGGCCTGCGGCCACCCGACCGACCGGATATTTCGCCATGCCCACCCGAACCTCAAGACGAACCTTTGTGAAAGGGCTGGCCGCCAGTGGCCTGCTCGGCGGCCTCGGGCTATGGCGCAGTCCGGCGTGGGCGGTGCCCAATCCGGGTCAGCCCAACGGGTTGTCCGGCACTGAGTTCGATCTGTATATCGGCGAAACCCAAGTCAACATCACCGGCAGCGCCAGGACCGCGCAGACCATCAACGGCGGCATTCCTGGCCCGCTGCTGCGCTGGCGCGAAGGCGACACCGTGACCCTGAGGGTCAAGAACCGGCTCGACGAAGCCACATCCATCCATTGGCACGGCATCATCCTGCCGGCCAACATGGACGGCGTGCCAGGGTTGAGCTTTGACGGCATCGCGCCGGATGGCCTGTATGTCTACCGCTTCAAGGTCAGGCAGAACGGCACCTACTGGTATCACAGCCACTCCGGCTTCCAGGAACAGTCGGGGGTCTACGGGCCACTGGTGATCGACGCGAAAGAGCCGGAGCCGTTCGAATATGATCGCGAACACGTGATCATGCTCAGCGACTGGACCGACGAAAAGCCGGTCCAGCTGATGAAAACGCTCAAGAAACAGTCCGATTACTACAACAATAACCAGCGCACCGTCGGCGACTTCATCAACGATGTGGGTGAAAAGGGCTGGAGCGAGACCACCAGGGATCGCTGGATGTGGGCGAAGATGAGAATGGACCCGACCGATCTCGCGGATGTCAGCGGCGCAACCTACACCTACCTGATGAACGGTCAGGCGCCGAACATGAACTGGACCGGGCTGTTCAAGCCTGGCGAGCGGATCCGACTGCGGCTGATCAACGGCTCGGCAATGACGTACTTCGACGTGCGTATTCCGGGCCTGAAGATGACCGTGGTGGCCAGCGACGGCCAGCACGTCAAGCCGGTGACTGTCGATGAGTTGCGCATCGCAGTGGCGGAGACTTTCGACGTGATTGTCGAACCGGCGGAAGGTGCCTATACCCTGTTCGCCCAGTCGATGGACCGCACCGGTTATGCCCGCGGCACCCTGGCCAGCAGGCCCGGCCTGCAGGCTGTCGTTCCGCCCCTCGATCCACGCCCGCTGTTGAGCATGGATGATATGGGCATGGCGGGCATGGATCATGGCAGCATGAACCACGCCGCAGCCCCGACAACGCACGACATGTCAGGCATGGACCACAGCAAGATGGGGCACGACGCGATGCCCGCAATGGACCACACGCAGATGCCGGCCCCGAAAACGCCGAACCCGCAATCGCACCCCGCGAGCGAAAACAATAACCCGCTGGTCGACATGCAAGCCATGAGCACCTCGCCCAAGCTCGACGATCCGGGCATCGGCCTGAGGGGCAATGGCCGTAGAGTCCTGACCTACGCTGATCTGCACAGCACCTTCGAAGACCCGGACGGTCGTGAGCCAAGCCGCACGATCGAGCTGCACCTGACCGGGCATATGGAAAAATACGCCTGGTCGTTCGACGGTGTGAAGTTCTCGGACGCCAAACCGCTGATGCTCAAATACGGTGAGCGGGTGCGTGTCGTGCTGGTCAACGACACGATGATGACCCACCCCATCCATCTGCATGGCATGTGGAGCGACCTCGAAGACGAAAACGGCCGGTTCATGGTGCGTAAACACACCATCGACATGCCACCGGGATCACGCCGCAGCTATCGGGTGACCGCCGATGCGCTGGGCCGTTGGGCTTATCACTGTCACATGCTGTACCACATGGAAATGGGCATGTTCCGCGAAGTGCGAGTGGAAGAATGAGGACCTTGATGTTGAGCAGAACGCTGAATTCGCCCCGCCTGCCGATGCTGTTGCTGGCTGCCGGGCTGACCGCTGCACCGTGGACCTTGAGCATGGCCGCGGGGATGGAAGGCATGGACCACGGCAGCCATGCGATGCATATGGATGCCAGCGACAGCGAGGACGCGTCCTCGACGCAGTCTGCGCCCGCCCAGAGCCGAACCCCGATCCCGCCGATCACCGATGCGGACCGGGCTGCGGTGTACACCAGCCACGCCGGCCATCAGGTCCATGACAGCGCCATTAACAGTTACTTTCTGGCCGACAAGCTGGAATGGCAGGACGCCAATGACGGCAGCGCGCTGGCCTGGGACCTGTCCGGCTGGATCGGCGGTGATATCGACCGCCTGCTGTTGCGCTCCGAAGGCGAGCGAACCAACGGCAAGACCGAAGAAGCGGAAATCCAGGCGTTGTGGGGCCACTCGATCAGCCCATGGTGGGACGTGGTCGCCGGTGCACGTCAGGATTTCAAACCGGGCGCGCCGCAAACCTGGGCCGCCTTCGGCCTGCAGGGCCAAGCCATTTCGGATCTGGATATCGAGGCCACCGCGTTCATCGGTGAAGCCGGGCAGACCGCCGCTCGCCTGGAGGCCGACTACGACCTCCAACTGACCAACAATCTGGTGCTGCAGCCCACCGCGGAGCTGAACTTCTACGGCAAGAACGACCCGCAACGCGGCAATGGTTCGGGCCTGTCGACCAGCGAGTTCGGCCTCAGGCTGCGCTACGAAATCACCCCGCAATTCGCACCTTATGTCGGCGTGAGCTGGGACCGCTCCTACGGCAAGACCGCCGATTACGCGCGCGAGGACGACGAGGACACCCAGGACGCGCGACTGGTGGTCGGCGTGCGCATGTGGTTCTGAACACAGTCAATGGCATTGCTCTGAGGCTGCCGTATAATCCCCGGTTTTCTTCAGAGCACCCTCCCCGTGGCCAACAAACGGTACGCCTGCATCGGTCTTTACAACCCCAAGTCCCCGGAAAACGTCGGCTCCGTGATGCGTGCGGCCGGCTGTTACGGCGTGGCGTCGGTGTTCTATACCGGTAAACGCTATGAGCGCGCGCGGGACTTCATCACCGACACCAAGAAAATCCATCAGGACATCCCGCTGATCGGCATCGAAGACCTCAAAAGCATTCTGCCGCTGGGTTGCATCCCGGTGGCCGTCGAACTGGTCGACGGCGCCCGCGCACTGCCCGAATACACGCACCCTGATCGCGCGCTGTATATCTTCGGCCCGGAAGATGGCTCGCTGGATCAGGAGATTCGCGACTGGTGTGAAGACGTGGTCTATATCCCGACCGAGGGCTGCATGAATCTGGCGGCGACCGTCAACGTCGTCCTCTACGACCGCATGGCCAAAGGTATCAATACCCGTTCGGGCCCGCAGTTCGGTCGCGAGAAAATTGATCCGGCCAGTGACCGCTGACGGAAAAGCATTGAACCTGTGTCGCGCGCGGGCAGTCAGTTTCTCTGAATCGAGCAACTGCTTCCAATTTGCCAACTCCGACCTACTACCTCATGGAGAGCCATCATGCGCGACACCCCGATCATCGAACGCATCGACACACCTGAACTGCTTCAACGCAACCCCGAGCAGAATGTACAGGGCTGGGAGCGCATCGGCTCACTGGCTGGCGGCGTACTGCTGATGGGTAAAGGCGTCCGTCGTGGCGGCTTTCTGGGCCTGATTCAACTGGCCATCGGCGGCGCGGCACTGGCTCGCGGCATCAGTGGTCACTGCTCGGCGAAAAGCCTGATGGAAAAAGGCCGCAGCGATCTGCAAAGCGCACGCTCGACCATCGAACGTGCCGGTGCAGAACTGAACACCCTCAAGGACGACGCTGAAAATGCCGTGAAGACGGCGGCTGTCAAAGGCGTGGAAGCGTTGACCGAGCCAAAGCCGGTCATTTAAGCGTTCAACCTGCGCGAAAAATCAGGTAATCCTCCCAGTCGTCTTCGGCCACATTGTTCTCGTTGAGCATGCGGCCTGACTGGGAGATGCGTTCGTGATGCACGGCCGTGCGATCACCACACACCAGATGGTGCCAGAGCGGCAAATCCTTGCCCTCGCTGACCAGACGATAGCCGCAGGTCGGCGGCAGCCACTTGAACTCATCTGCCTGACCAGGCGTTAGCTGAATGCAATCGGGCACCGAGGCACGACGGTTTGCGTAGTCGGAGCACTGGCAGGTTTTCAGATCCAGCAGCTTGCAGGCAATTCGCGTGTAATAAACCGCGTTGTCTTCCTCGTCCTCAAGCTTCTGCAGGCAGCACAGGCCACAGCCGTCGCACAACGACTCCCACTCCTGGGTATCGAGCTGGTCAAGGGTCTTGCGAATCCAAAAGGGTTCAACTTTAGCGGCCATGGTTCGGACAACGGTATCGATAATGAAAAGGCCGCCAGTCTAGAGGTACACGGGGTGCGGGCCAAGCACTTGCGACTGCCGGTAGCCGGGACTTGTCAGCGACGGGGCAAAACAGTAGCGTTAACGGGTTTTCAGTGCGTTCAAGCGATGCCTGCCGACCACGGCCCATCAAGCCACGCTCGTTTTCAACCTTCGCTATCAAGGACTTTCATGAGCACGAACCCTCGCATCGCCGATCACCCTATCGACCCGCAATTCACCGAGCGCTGGTCGCCACGTGCCTTCAGTGGCGAGAGCATCGACCAGGAAACCCTGCTGAGCTTTTTCGAAGCCGCACGCTGGGCACCCTCGGCGTATAACTCGCAGCCCTGGCGCTTTCTCTATGCACGTCGCGATACGCCAAACTGGGAGCGTTATCTGGGCCTGCTGAACGAGTTCAACCGCAGCTGGGCGCAACACGCGGCGGCCTTGGTGATCGTCATTTCCAAGACCACCTTCGTCGCCCCCGGCGCAAGCGAAGAGAGCCCGGCGCTATGGCACACCTTCGACACGGGTTCGGCATGGGGTTACCTGGCACTGCAGGCCAGCCTGAGCGGCTGGCACACCCACGGCATGGCCGGTTTCGATCAGGATCTGACCCGCAAGGAACTGAATATTCCCGAGGGCTACGCTGTGCACGCGGCCATCGCGATCGGCAAGCTGGGTGACAAGTCGACCCTGCCGGACTACCTGCAAGGCCGCGAAGTGCCAAGCCCGCGCAAGCCGCTGGCAGAACTGGCCGCCGAAGGTGATTTTTCGCTGTAACTGACTGGTTGCAGTAATCGATGCCTGCGAGCCGGCGCCTGAAACGTCGGCTCGTTGGCAAGGGCGTCAGTAACCTCGCGAAAAATCGACCTCGCCGCGCAGCGCTTCTCCTGCCTGGAAAGCTTGCAGGTTATGGACGAAAAGCTCGGTCATGGCCACGGGCGAGGTAGGCGCCGAGCTGTGACCGGTCAACAGCAGACCGTAGGCAGTCCAGAACGGATGCCGCTGCGGCAAAGGCTCCTGACGGCAGACGTCAATCACCGCGCCAGCCAGATGCCCTTCCTTCAACGCCTCGACCAGATCCGCATCGACAACCGCCACGCCGCGCCCGACGTTGATGAACAGCGCCGTGGGCTTGAAGCTGGCGAACAGCTTGGCATCGTACAGGTCGTGCGTCTCGGGCGTGTTGGGCAGCAGGTTGATGACGTAATCCATCTCGCCGAGCAGACGCGTCATGTCTGACAACGCCGTCACTTCGATGAACGGTTCCTGTGCGCGCGCACTGGAAGCCACACCGTACACCTGCACACCGAACGGCAAGAGGAACTCGGCAACCCGCTGACCGATATCACCGGCACCGACGATCAATGCCTTGCGGCCCGACAGGCTCTGCCCGGTCCGGTTGTCCCACTTGCGTTCGACCTGGCTCATCAGGCGCGCCAGCACCTCGCGCTCATGGCCAAGCATGTAGGTCAAAACGAATTCGGCCATGACCTGACCGAAAATCCCGACTGCACGGGTCAGGCGATATTCCCGCGACAGGCTGTCAGCCAACAGCGGTGTGATGCCCGCCCAGGTGGATTGCAGCCACTGCGGCTTGTGCCCCTGCCGCAACAGGTTGGCCATCAGGTCCGGCTGTCCCAGCCAGACCGGGCAGTCGCTGGCCATGCGCGACAGCTCGGCAGAATCGCCAGTGCTGAAAACTTCCAGATCAGGCGCAGCCTTGCGCAACAATTGGGTGTAAACGTGGTAATCGTGCTCGGCAATCAGAACGCGCATGTTTCAAAAACCTTAAAAACAGGACAGGCAACCCACGTCGATGTGGGCTGCTTTACAACGTGGGCAACGATTACATGGGATCGTTGCGGCGCAGCAGCTCTTCGGGCAGGTGCTCAATGTAATCGTCTTCAGCCGGCGGCATCTGCAAGTGATAGCCCTGGCTGTCAAGGTTCTCAAGCACCACATTGATATCTTCACGCGACAGCGCCCGCTCGGGGCTCAGCACCAGATCGAATGCATGAACCGGCTTGCCGAACGCCACCATCAGCTCTGGAGGCACACGCTTGAGAACGTCGCTCTTCAGGACGTAAAGGTACATCTCGTTTCTTTTCGGGCTGCGATAAATCGAGCAGATGCGCTTCAAGACGGTTCTCCGGGGGTGGCCAGGCTGTCCAGCAGCGCCTGACCCATCAACTCGCGACGCCAGCCACGCAGCGAGTCGGGTAATTGGTAAGGACCGTCGGGGTAGCCGCTCTTGAGCAGGGCTTCGAGGGTCTTCTTGCGCAGCATCAGCTCCGGGGCCATGTCCAGTTGCTCGGCATACTTCTGACCGATTGCACGCAGACGCTTGATCGACCCGGCGGCATCGATGGGCAGCGGCTCGGGCAACGCAGGTGGCCACTCTTCTGGAGGCAGCACGCTCGCGGTCTTGATCAGCTCGAGCAGAAACTCGCCGTCATGGCGGACCGTACGCGGGTGCATGTCTTCGATCCGCGCCAGCGCGCCGAGGTTGTCCGGCTGGGTCTTGGCCAATGGCCAGAGCGAGTGCTCGCGCACGATACGGTTGCGCGGCAGGTTGCGGGCACGCGCCTCGCGCTCACGCCAGGCACACAGCTCGCGCAGCACCGCCAGTTGGGCACGGGACAACTTCCAGGCCAGCTTGGCGTCGCGATACACCTCGTATGGGTCCACCTCACGGCGCAGGTTGGCGACCAGTTCAGCGCCATCATCCAGCAGCCAGGCGTATTTGTCGTCGGACAAGCGCGGGCGCAGGATGGTGAACAGCTCGGCCAGGTGCACGGCATCTTCGGCCGCGTAGCTGATCTGCGTTTCCGACAGCGGACGCTGCAGCCAGTCGGAGCGGGTTTCGCCCTTGGGCAGGTCGATGTCGAGGACCTCCTGCACCAGACGCGAGTAGCCCATGGAAAAACCGAGGTTCAGGTAGGCAGCTGCCAATTGGGTATCGAACAGCGGAACCGGCAGGCTGCCGGTCAGGCGCAGCAATACCTCGAGGTCTTCGCTGCACGCATGCACCACTTTGATGACGTCGGGGTTTTCGAGCAACGCAGACAGCGGCCGCCAGTCGTTGATCAGCAATGGATCAATCAGCCAGGCGCTCTGCCCGTCGCCGATCTGCAGCAGCGCAGCGATCGGATAAAAAGTGTCGACCCGCATGAACTCGGTGTCGAGCGCCACGAAAGGCAGTGACTGCCATTGTGCGCAATGCCGGGCGAGGCTGTCGTCGTCGCGAATCCAGTGAATATCGATGGCCACACGGCTCTCCCTTCAACAATGGCGCGCAGTATATATCGTCATGGGAGATTATCGCGCGTCTGTCGTCCGGGTCTGGCGCATCTTCATGCAAATGAAGGACAGGAGGAGCTATTGCCTCACAGACACGCTGCCAATGATCGCCCCCACGGCTTGAGAGGACGATCAATACCCGGCACGCCGCGCATGTCGTTACTTGTCGGTGGTCGCCAACTCTCTGCGGCATGCGGCAAACATATCGAGACTGGGGTCATAGACCTTGGTATCGACTTTCAGCAGACCGAGCATGGAATGGAAAAGATTGTCCTGGCTCAACGGTGCATTGCGCTGTTTGGCCAGACACTCCGGCGTAACGGCAAAGGACTTCTGATAGGTATCGGACAACCAAACCATCATCGGCACATGCTTTTGCTGATCAGGCGCCAGCACATAAGGCGTGCCATGCAGGAACAGATTATATTCGCCCAGAGATTCGCCATGATCCGACAGGTACACCATGGCGGTATCGACCTTGTTTTGATTGGTGCGCAGAAGATCAATCAGCGTGGACAATACATGGTCGGTGTACAGCAACGTATTGTCGTACCCATTGACGATGCTGTCCCGGCTGCAATTGTTCAGCGCATTGCTTTCACACACCGGGGTAAACGTTTCAAAGTCTTTCGGGTAACGTTTGTAGTATTCAGGACCGTGGCTGCCCATCTGATGCAGAACAAGCACCGTGTCCTTGTCGAGGCCGTCGATAAAGGCCTGCAGGTTTTGCAAGAGTATCTCGTCCCGGCATTCATGGTTGTTGCACAACAGCGGGTCCTTGAGATTGCTCACGTCCTGGAAGGTCACTCGATCACAGGTGCCCTTGCAGCCCGCTTGATTGTCACGCCATATCACGTCTATACCCGCGCGCTTCAGTACGTCCAGCAAGCCTTCCTGATTACGCGCCTGGGTAGCGTTGTAGTTCTTGCGTCCCATATTGGAAAACATGCAAGGCACCGATACTGCGGTTTCGGTACCGCAGGAATACACATCGGTAAACGCCACCAGTCCGCTTTCCTTGTTCAGGTTGGGCGTGGTGTTACGACCGTAGCCAAGGATTCCGAAGTTCTCGGCCCGGGCACTTTCGCCGACCACCAGCACGGTCAATGATTTGCGGGCGTGCGTGGCCCAGTCCGCAGAACGCTTGGCGTCCTCGCCGATCTTGACGAAGGGACGCCTGGCGGAGATCACCTGCTCACTCAGGTAGCCCAGCGACGCACCAATGTAATTGCTTGGCACTACCATCAGGCGCAATTCATGGTGGTTGCGGAACAACGACGACAAGCCCTGGTAATTGGCCAGTGCAATGGCGCCGATTGCCACGCAGCACGCCACCGTCACCAACAGTTTGCTGAACAATTCGAGGTGCCAGCGACGGTAGCTGATCGGCAGTTTCCAGAGTATCAGCGAAGGCACTATGCCCAGCAGAAGGATATACAAAGCCAGTTTTAAAGACAGCAGCCCCTGCACTTCCGTGACGTTGGTTTCGGCGAAGTTTCGAAACATGCCCGCGTCGATCATGACCCCGTATTCGGTCATGAAATAAACCACCCCCGCGCTGATCATAAACAGACTGATCAACACCGGTTTAAACACACGACGAAATGCCAACAGCGTCAGGACAATATTGAACACGCAGAAAATCATCAAGCCAAACGCAAAGCGCATGGCCAACCCTTTGCTATCGGCGCTGGTAATCGAGAAAAGATGCTGCCAAAGATTGATATTGAAACCCAGTAACAGAAACGCACTGGCAAGTAGGGTTACAACCTCTGGACGAACAGTTCTGGGTGTCGGCATCGTGGTCTGCTTATCGAATTAATATGCATCGGGCATTCAGGAGCCAGTGAACACTCCGATGGCGCGCACTGTAGGCAGCGCATCATCAATTTTATGTGAAAAAGGTGAGAGGATTGGGTTGAATGAAGCTTATTTCACTGTAAAGAAACTCATTGCAGCGTTACTGCATTTGCAGAGCAGCGTGTCTCCGCAAGCAAGCTTGCGGAGACGTCATCCTCGCAGATACGCCCGATCAGACCGAGCGGCGGCGATAGGCCCGGTAGCCCGGCAACCAGAAATTACGCTCGATGGCCTCAAGCAGCGCCTCTTCGGTGGTTTCCAGCGCCAGCCCTTCGGCTTGCGCTTCCTTGGCCACAGCCAGGGCGATCCTGCGGCTGACCTGCTGGATTTCCTTGAGCGGCGGCAACACCGCATCGCCCTTCCCTGTCACCATCGGCGAGCACTCGGCCAGCGCATTGGACGCCGCCATGAGCATCCGGTCGGTGATGCGCGATGCCTTGCAGGCCACCACGCCGAGGCCGATGCCCGGAAAGATGTAGGAGTTGTTGCACTGCGCGATGTGTACCGTGCGGCCGTTGATCTCCACTGGCGCAAACGGACTGCCGGTGGCCACCAGCGCATTACCGTCGGTCCAGCGCAGGATTTCTTCCGGAGTGGCTTCTACCTTGGAAGTCGGATTGGACAGCGGCATTACCAAGGGTTTGGCGCAATGCTTGTGTAATTCGCGAATCACCTGCTCGGTGAACAGCCCCCGTTGCCCGGACACACCGATTATTACGGTGGCCCCGGCGTGGGTGACCACGTCGAGCAACTGCGGGAAGGCTTCGGAGCCGGCAGTCCAGCCAGATACGTCGGCAGTCTTTTGCGCCAGTCGCTTCTGGAAGTCGAGCAGGTTATCCATGCCTTCGGTCAACAGGCCGAAACGATCGACCATGAAGATACGTTTGCGCGCCTCGCTTTCGCTCAGGCCTTCGATGCACATCGCTGCGATGATGTGCTCGGCGATCCCGCAGCCTGCCGAACCGGCACCGACAAACACCACCTTCTGCTGGCCGAGGGTTTCATTCTTGGCCTTGCAGGCCGCCAGCAACGTACCCACGGCAACCGACGCGGTGCCCTGGATGTCATCGTTGAAGCAGCACAGCTCGTCCCGATACTTTTCGAGCAGCGGCATGGCGTTGGACTGGGCGAAATCTTCGAACTGCAACAGCACGTCCGGCCAGCGACGCTGCACCGCGTCGATGAACAGCGCGATGAAGTCTTCGTATTCCTTGCCCGATACCCGCTCGTGACGCCAGCCCATGTACATCGGGTCGTCCAGCAGCTCACGGTTGTTGGTGCCGACATCCAGCACGATCGGCAGCGTGTACGCCGGGCTGATCCCGCCACAAGCGGTGTACAGCGACAGTTTGCCGATCGGAATGCCCATGCCGCCGATGCCTTGATCACCCAGACCGAGAATTCGCTCGCTGTCGGTCACGACGATGATTTTGATCCGGTCCTTGGTCGCGCTGCGCAAAATATCATCGATGCGGTCGCGCTCAGGGTAGGAAATGAACAGGCCGCGATGCGTGCGGTAGATCTTGGAAAACTCCTGACAGGCCTGCCCCACCGTCGGCGTGTAGATGATCGGCAGCATCTCGTCCAGGTGGGAGTCGAGCAGACGGAAAAACAGGGTTTCGTTGTTGTCCTGGATCGAGCGCAGGTAGATATGCTTGTCCAGGTCGCTCGCACACTGTTTGTACTGGCTGTAGACCCGGGTGACTTGCTCTTCGATCGTCTCCACGTTCTGCGGCAGGAGCCCGATCAGATTGAATTCGACCCGCTCTTGCGGGGTAAAGGCACTGCCTTTGTTCAGCAGGGGCATTTCCAGCAGTGAAGGTCCTGCGTAGGAAATGTACAAAGGTCGCGAAGTTTTGGTCATTTTCTCTAATCGCCTTTTTCGTCTACTCATTAATTCTTTACGTCGACCGGGGCGGGCAGCCTGGCTCAGTTCTTGTTGTTTTTTCTTGTCGCCAGCTCTCTATCAGGCCATGCCGAAAACCATTCGGCAGATAAGGTCAGGGCGAACATATTACTCGCCTGACAGCGGCTTGCGACATTTTGTCGCGCAAAGAATGGCTAAGTGACGCTACTGCAGGTGCAGCATTCCGTGACCAACCAGTGCATTCTGCACGCTGGAAGCCATCATGGTCTCGGGTTGAAAAAGCCCCGACGGACGTCGAGGCTCCATGGGGTCAGGCTGCGTCAGGCTTTTCGGCGATAAGCCCGATGGTGAACCCATCGACGGCCGAGATTCGGCCCCGCCACAGCACACCGGCATCACAAATCGGGTTGCCGTCAGTGGAATAGGTGCGGCAGTCCTTCAAGTGAATGAAATGGAAGGCCGGGGTGTCTTCAGATGACTCACCGGGCTTGAAGGACAGGATCATCTCTTTCATGGTCGCGTCAGTGCCGTTGGCGAACGAGCTGAACGGTGCCGAGATATCGTCGGCCAACTGCTCGAAATACGCATCGTGAGAAATCAGATGCCCGGAAACCAGATTCCCGCCCACCGACAGCGTCACGCCCATCTCAACCTTGGTGTTGGCAACAAACTTGACCAGCCATTGCAGCAACCAGTCGATCTGCTTGCCCTGCCATTTGAACTGAGCAATCACGTCATCGTGGCTCTGGCTGGGAGAAGGTTGCGACTTTTGTACCTGATCTACGTCTGACATCTGAAAGCTCCTCGCCTCACAAAACGTTGAACCCAAGGTATAGATCAGAAAGGGCGAAAGCGAAACCGGGAGGCAGGATTAGTTTGCGAATGGCCGAATGGGACGAGTGAGACCAGGCGATTTCGCAGGAGGATGATGACAGTGTTTCTACCCTGCACGGGATGCCAGTGGTTCGGTTAGGTGCTGCAGACCGACTATTCGTGATTTTTTTTCACCATGACTGATCCAAAAGGTCTGAGATCAGCCTGAAGGTCATCTATAGAATCAAATGATCGATTTCCGAAACGGAGTAAAACGATGACTCAGAACAATCAATCGCTCGGCCTGGAGAACCATACGGCGTTCAGCGGTACATTCCAGCGTGATCAGTTGACCATCGGATTCATCTCGCCCGCGCGAGGCTATCCTGACGGCCCTTTTCCCAGCCTGGAGGACCAGGCCGAGATCGTGCAGCGCCTTGATCAGAGCGATGCTGCGGCGCTGTGGCTGCGCGATGTGCCGTTTTACGATCCGTCATTTGGCGATACCGGCCAGGTCCTTGATCCGATGGTGTACGCGGGCTGGCTGGCAGCGCTTACGAGCAGAATCGCCATCGGCACCGCAGGCATCGTCAGCCCGTTGCGGGAGCCGGTTATCACCGCCAAGCAGATTGCGACGGCGGACCAACTCCTCGGAGGCCGCTTTCTCGCGGGCATGGCTTCGGGTGACCGGGCGACAGAATATCCGGCTTTCGGAGTCGACTTTGCCAGCCGGGCTGAACGCTATCGGGAAGCGGTAACGCTGATCAAAACGCTGCTTTCAGAGTCGTTTCCGCGGCTGAAGACACAGCATTTCGGCCAGTTGCGGGGCGACATAGATCTGGTACCCAAACCCGCTGCTCAACCGGTCCCTGTCATCGCCATCGGTCGTGCTGGACAGAGCCTGGAGTGGCTTGCGGCCAATGTCGATGCCTGGATCTGGCATGGCGATGCGCTGCGCATGCCGGAGGCTGTACCGCATTGGCGTGAGGCAACCGCTTCCAGGGGATTCATCCCTTTCGGCTACGGCGCGATGTTCGACCTCGACGCCAATCCTGACGCGCCGCTACAAACGGGGCGGATGCTACGGGGTGGTCGAAAGGCGCTGAAGGACTTCTTCTCCCGGCAACGCGAAGCCGGGATCAATCATGTCGCATTGAACCTCAAGCCGACGCGGCGTCCCTCTCTGGAGGTGATCGATGAACTTCAGGAGCACATTCTCCCCGAGTTTTCCATCACGTCCCAACACGCCCGGCAGGCGTGAGGTTAGCTCCCAGGCAGGCACTTAACGCGCTGACTTTGGCAGCGCCTCGCGACTTCGCAGCCAGACAAGACTCATCGGCAGGCCTTCGGTAGCAAGATCCAGTAGCACCGCCACCAGCCTGCCGCTATTCAGATGCCGCTGGCCAATCAATACGCGCCTTGCCCTGTGGCTCGGTCTGGGTTGAAGTCAGCGCAATCTCGACTTCCTGCAGATCTGAAACGACCGTCGTGCAGGTACGGTAGAAGGTTTCCCCCGCCTCGGTGAGCGGCAACCGACGCGTGGTTCGCTGAAACAACCGGGTGCGCACACGCCCTTCCAATCATGCTACTGGTGAGGCACCGCGTTCGAGCGGTGGCTCGGCTGGTCTCACGGTAAAAGCAGCCTTTCAGGATAGAAGTGAGGGGCTGGGCTGAGGATCATCAAATCCCGGAAACCAAAAAGCCCCGCATTGCGGGGCTTTTTGGATAAATAATGGCGGAGAGATAGGGATTCGAACCCTAGGTACCGGTGAAGGTACAACGGATTTCGAATCCGTCCCATTCGGCCACTCTGGCATCTCTCCAACGGCGCGCATCATAACAGCATCAACGCAGAAGGCGAAGCCCTTCTGCTGTTTTTTTTGTGCTATCAAGCGCTTGCGTGCTTTTTTCGCTTACAGCGGCACGCCCAGACGGTTTGCGACTTCTTCATAAGCTTCGATAACGTCGCCCAGACCCTGACGGAAGCGGTCCTTGTCCATTTTCTTGCGGGTGTCCTTGTCCCAGAGACGGCAGCCGTCAGGGCTGAATTCGTCGCCAAGGACGATTTCACCGTGGAATACGCCGAACTCGAGTTTGAAGTCGACCAGCAGCAGGCCAGCGTCGTCAAACAGCTTGGTCAACACGTCGTTGACCTTGATCGACAGCTCTTTCATGCGAACCAGTTGCTCGGCGGTACCCCAGCCGAACGCCACAACGTGGGATTCGTTGATGAACGGGTCGCCCTTGGCGTCGTCCTTGAGGAACAGTTCGAAGGTGTAAGGATTGAGCCTGGTGCCCTCTTCGATGCCCAGACGCTTGACCAGGCTGCCAGCGGCGTAGTTACGCACGACGCATTCGACCGGGATCATGTCGAGCTTCTTGACCAGGCACTCGTTGTCGCCCAGCAGCTTGTCGAATTGGGTGGGGATACCCGCCTCTTCAAGCTTCTGCATGATGAAGGCGTTGAACTTGTTGTTCACCATGCCTTTACGGTCCAGCTGTTCGATGCGCTTGCCGTCGAACGCCGAGGTGTCGTTGCGGAACAGCAGGATCAAGCGGTCAGCGTCGTCGGTCTTGTAAACCGATTTGGCTTTGCCGCGGTAGAGTTCTTCACGTTTTTCCATGATGGGCTCCGCTTGCTAAGTAGTTGGGCTAGGCGATATGTCGCCAGTCGAGCCCTGAATCTTGATCGGCCAGTTGCAGCCAGTCCGGGTCGCACCCGAGGGTGTCGACGAAACATTGCCGGGCCAGATGCGGCAGGTTGTTCTTGCTGCTGAGATGCGCCAGCACCAGGTGCTGAAGGTCCTGCCATCCCAGCTCGCTCACCAGGCTGGCGGCCTGATGGTTGTTCAAATGACCTGTTTCACAGCCCACGCGCTGCTTGAGAAAGACCGGATACTGGCCTCGGGCAAGCATGTCGCGACAGTGATTGGCCTCGATCATCAAGGCATCCAGGCCTTGATAACGCTGTAATACGTTGGAGCAGTAAGACCCAAGGTCGGTCAGCAGGCCGAAGCGGCGCTTGCCGTCACTGAAGACGAACTGCGTCGGCTCGAGCGCATCGTGAGCGACCGACACCACGTCGATGTCCAGTGCGCCGATCCGCAAACTCTCCCCGCCTGCCAGGAGGCCGGCAATTTCCACCGGCTTGCGCATTCCGCGCAAGGTCCCGTTGCTGAGGTAGACCGGCACATTGTAGCGCCGCGACAGCAAACCCACGCCATGCACGTGATCGGCATGTTCGTGGGTTACCAGAATAGCGCTCAGCTGGCTTGCCGAGACGCCCAGACGAGCCAGGCGCCGCTCGGTTTCCCGCAAGGAGAAACCGCAATCGACCAGTACGTACGTATCGTTGCTTGCGACCAGCGTGCCGTTGCCACGACTACCGCTGCCGAGAACCGCGAAACGCACTTAACCCAGGTTGTCTTGAATAACGCTCAACACCCGGCGCGCGATATCCGCTGGCGCAACGGTGTTGATGTTCTTCTCGACGGTCACTTGAACGTTGTCACCGACCTTGCTCAGGCGGACCTGATAGCGCTCGGCACGGGCATCGATCTCTTCCTTGGTCGACTTGCTGCCAAACATCCGGCCGAAGAAACCAGGCTCGTTTTCAGGCGTTTTGGCCTTTTCAGCCAGGTTGATGTAGTACAGACCCAGGCTGCGGTTGATGTCCTCGACACGCCAGTCGCCCTGATCCAGGGCGCGGCCAACACTCGACCATGCGCGGTCCAGATCGGCACCGAGGTTCAATACCGGGTTGCCGCTGCCGTCTTCGCTCAAGGCAACACGGCTCGGGGTGTCGTAGTCACGTGCCGCCAACAGGGAAATAGAGCCGCCCTTCTCGGCGTTGCGGCCCATGCTGGCCAGCAGATCGTCGGTCAGTGCGGCATCGAGGCCCAGGTTGGTGGTGCGCGTCGGGAAGGCCACGTCGGCAGTGCTGCCGGCAGGACGCTCGACGCTGACCACGTAGACTTCACTGGTATTGCGCTGCACGCCCGGCTCGATACGCACCCGCACGCGGGTTTCTGCATCGGCGGCGACGCCAGCGGCGCTCAGACGCTTGGCCACCGAAGCGGACAACTCATCGAGGCGCTGCCACGAGGAGCTGAACTCGCCTGTCTGCGGACGCTCTTCGGCGATACGGAAACCGTTGTCTTCGAAATACTGATGAGCCACCGGCCAGACTTCGGCAGGCTGGCGCTGAGCCAGGATCCAGCGCGCATCGCCACTCTTCTGCAGGCTGAAGTCGCTCGACTCGGAAGTCGTGCCCAGCGGCTGAGGACGCGGCACGATGTACTCGCCGTCTTTCTGGGTGCTGTCAGCCACGTTACGCGGGATCGGCAGCAAAGGATCCAGGCGTTTGACGCCGCTAACATCGGCGGGCAACTGCATGGGCGGGGTCTGGGTCGCCTGGAGGTAATCGCTGCCGCGATCACGGAAGTAACCATCTTCGCCCCAGAGCCAACCGCAACCGCTGGTGCTGGAGATAATAAGAGCAAGTGCGGAAAGTCCGGCCAATCGCTTCATTGCGTGATACTTCCTCAATTAAACCAGGACGCCGGACTGGCGCATGGCCTGACGCAGCGGTTCATGACAGGCTTCGCTGAGCCAGGTAAGCGGCAGACGGATACCGTCTGGCATCAAACCCATTTCATGCAAGGCCCACTTCACGGGGATAGGGTTGGATTCGATGAACAGGGTGTTGTTGAGCGGCATGAGCTTTTCGTGAATCGCCCGGGCCGTTTGCGCATCGCCACGCATGGCCGCTGCGCACAGATCGCTCATGGCGCGCGGTGCAACGTTGGCGGTGACGGAAATATTGCCCTTGCCACCCAGCAGCATCAACTCGACTGCTGTAGCGTCGTCGCCGGAGTACACCAGAAAATCGCTGCTGACGCTGGCCAGGATGTCCTTGGCGCGTTGCAGGTTGCCGGTGGCTTCCTTGATGCCGACGATGTTTTTTACCGTCGACAGACGCGCAACGGTCTCTGGCAACATGTCGCAGGCCGTACGGCCCGGCACGTTGTAGAGGATCTGCGGGATGTCGACGGCATTGGCGATGTGGCTGAAATGCTGGAACAGGCCTTCCTGAGTCGGCTTGTTGTAGTAAGGCGTCACCAGCAGGCACGCGTCGGCACCCGCATTTTTGGCGTTGGTGGTCAGTTCGACGGCTTCACGCGTCGAATTGGCGCCTGTACCGGCGATGACCGGAATGCGACCTGCAACCTGAGTGACCACCCGGCGGATGACTTCGATGTGTTCGTTCACATCCAGCGTCGCCGATTCACCGGTGGTGCCTACGGCAACAATGGCGTTGGTGCCCTCTTGCAAGTGGAAGTCAACCAGTTTGCTCAGGCTGTCCCAGTCCAGACGACCTTGTGCATCCATTGGTGTGACCAGTGCCACCATACTGCCCGCAATCATGCAACCGCTCCTGCCGGAAAAAGAGAGCCGTAATGGTACTGGCGCTATCAGCCTTGTACAAGCGAAGTACCGCGCTCTGAGCATTCCCCTGAGCGATGGTTTTCGCTACCCTTCGTCCTTTGATCGGTACTGGTCACCTGCGCACCTCGCTCAATCGGTCGAATTTGTCGCCAGAAGCCCTGCCCCAGCGCACTCCAGCCCAGTCATGGTATATCCATGCAGGCCGGGCGCCGAGGGACCCGGCAAGTTATCTTGCGCCATCGATTGTCGAAACAGCCCCGCAAGTCCGAAAAAGTACCGACCGCTCATCGTCTAGGAATGCTGCATGTCGTCCACCCCCACAGTTCGCGAACAATTCCTTGTCATCAGTGCCCTTGGCGCAAACCCCATGGAGCTGACCAACGTCCTGTGCCGCGCCAGCCATGAAAACCGCTGCTCGGTCGTCACCTCGCGCCTCACCCGCCACGGCGAGTGCAGTGCGCTGATTCTTCAGGTGTCGGGCAGCTGGGACGCTCTGGCGCGCCTTGAAACCGGCCTGGCGAGTCTCTCCAAGAAGCATGCGTTCACGACCAGCGTCGTGCGCAGCGCCACGCTGGAGAACCGTCCGGAAGCCCTGCCCTACGTGGCCTACGTCAGCTCGGCGTACCGCCCGGACATCATCAATGAGCTGTGCCAGTTCTTTATTGACCACAACGTCGAGCTGGAGAACCTGATCTGCGACACCTATCAGGCTCCGCAGACCGGCGGCACCATGCTCAACGCCACGTTCACGGTGACACTGCCTGCCGGGACGCAGATCAGCTGGCTGCGCGATCAATTCCTCGATTTCGCCGACGCGTTGAATCTGGACGCACTGATCGAACCCTGGCGCCCACAAGCCCCAATGTAAGGAGTCCTCATGACTGTCACAGTAGATCATCCGGTTCCCGATTTTCAGGCACCCGCTACCAGCGGACAGACTGTCGAGCTGTCTGCGCTCAAGGGTCAGCAGGTCGTGATTTATTTTTACCCGAAAGACAACACGCCCGGCTGCACCACGCAGGGCCAGGACTTTCGTGACCATATCGCGCAGTTTCAGGCAGCCAACACGGTTGTGCTCGGTGTTTCCCGGGACAGCCTGAAGACCCACGAAAACTTCAAGGCCAAGCAGTCTTTCCCGTTCGAGCTGATTTCGGACAAGGACGAAGCCGTCTGCCAACTGTTCGACGTCATCAAGCTCAAGAAGCTCTACGGCAAGGAATACCTGGGCGTCGACCGCAGCACCTTCCTGATCGACAAGGAAGGCGTACTGCGTCAGGAATGGCGCGGTGTGAAAGTGCCAGGCCATGTGGCTGAAGTATTGGCGCAGGCCGAAGCCCTGAACAAAGGCTGATCAGCATGCCCCGCTGCGGCGCGCAAGGTGCCGCAGCGATTCAGTCCTGCTGTCGCAATGATCGCGTCAAAGCAACGGGGCTACTGTCGGCTCATTGCGTGGCCAGGCGTCGAGCACGGCCTTGAACAGCGTGGCCAGCGGAATCGCAAAGAATATCCCCCAGAACCCCCACAGCCCACCGAACAACAGCACGGCGCAGATGATTGCGACCGGGTGCAGATTGACGGCCTCGGAAAACAACAGAGGCACCAGCACGTTGCCATCCAGCGCCTGAATGATCCCGTGAGCGATCATCAGGTAGATGAACTGATCACCCCAACCCCACTGAAACAGACCGATCAACGCCACCGGCACGGTGACCACCACTGCGCCGACATAAGGCACGACCACCGATATGCCGACCAGCATTGCCAGCAGCGCCGCGTAATTGAGCCCGAGCGCGGCGAAAGCGATGTAGGTCACGCCACCACAGATGAAAATCTCGATGACCTTGCCGCGAATGTAATTGGCAATCTGGCGCTTCATCTCATCCGCCACCCGGTTGATCAAGGCACGCTCACGGGGCAGATAACCACGCGCCCAGCGGCCGATCATGTGCCGATCCTTGAGGAAGAAGAACACCAGAATCGGTACCAGCACCAGATAGATCATCAGGTTGACCAGCAGAGGCAGACTGGAGATCGAGAACGTCAGCGCCAACTGACCGATCTTGCCCACTTCACCACGGGCGACTTCAATGGCCAGCAGCACTTGCTCGTCGGACACCAGATGCGGATAACGCTCGGGCAGCAACAGCAGTACCGACTGCCACTTGGCAAGCATGCCCGGTGCTTCGTTGAACAAGGTGATCAACTGATGCCAGAGCAGAGGCACCAACACCAGCAGGAACACCAGCAATACGCCGATGAACAGGGTGAATACCAGACCGACGGCGGCCATTTCAGGCATGCGCAGGCGTTCCAGAGCGCTGACCAGACCATGCATCAGAAACGCCAGCACCAGACCGGCGAGAACCGGCGCCAGCATGCCGCCCAGCGTCAGGACAAGGGTGAACGCCAGAAACAGCAAAACTGCCAGGACCACCGCTTCCTCGTCAGAGAAATAGCGTTGCACCCAATTGCGAAGCACATTGAACATCAAACATCCTTTTCGAAAAAAACCGCAGCAATGGATCAGGCCTTGCGCAGCCAGTAACGATAAATGCCAGCATCGACCTCTTCATACAGCAACTCATGCCCGGCAAGCCTGGCAAAGGTTCGAAAATCGCGCTGCGAACCGGCATCGGTGGCAATGACTTTAAGCACCGCACCGCTGGCCAGGCGGTTGAGCTCCATCTTGGCTTTCAGCAGGGGCAGCGGACAGTTGAGACCACTGGCATCCAGTTCGGCATCACAGGCCTCGGGGCGCACTACAGCGTCAGACATCGTTTCTCTCCAGGCGGACACATCGAATTACAAAGCGGGGCCGAAAAGGCAGCACGAACAAGGCGGCAAGAATACCTCACTCTGGTCAGCACGCCATTGAGCCAGCTACAGTACAGGTTCTTCTGACCAGAGCTTCATGCATGAATTTTTTGCGTCCTACACTGCTCACTCTCGCCTGCCTGTTCGCTACACACGGCATGGCGGATGACCTCCCCTCACTGGGTGACGCCAGCTCCTCGATTGTCTCTCCCGAACAGGAGCACCGTCTGGGCCGTGCGTGGCTGGGGTTGCTGCGCGGCCAGGTGGCGCAGCTGTCGGACCCGCAACTCAAGGACTACGTCGAAACCTCGGTCTACAGCCTTGCCGAGACCAGTCAGGTTCAGGACCGGCGGCTTGAATTCATCCTGATCAACAGCCCGCAACTCAACGCCTTTGCCGCACCCGGCGGGATCATCGGCGTCAACGGCGGTCTGTTTCTCAATGCTCAGACCGAGGGCGAGTACGCTTCGGTATTGGCTCACGAGCTGGCTCACTTGTCGCAGCGCCACTTCGCCAGAGGCATAGAAGCCCAGCAACGCATGCAGGTGCCAGTCATGGCCGCGATGCTGGCAGGTATCGTCATGGCAGCCGCAGGCGCCGGTGATGCGGGTATCGCCACCATCGCCGGCTCACAGGCCGCCGCGATCCAGGAGCAACGGCGCTTTTCACGCCAGAACGAGCAGGAGGCCGACCGCATCGGCATTCTCAACCTGGAGAAGGCCGGTTATGACCCGCGTAACATGCCGACCATGTTCGAGCGCCTCATGCGCCAATATCGATTCGACGCCAGACCTCCGGAGTTTCTGCTGACTCACCCGGTCAGCGAATCGCGGATCGCCGACACACGCAACCGTGCCGAACAGGCCAAACCGGGCGGTAAGGAAGACAGCGTGCTGTATCAACTGATGCGCGCCCGCGTGGCACTGATCTATGAAGAAACGCCTGGCATCGCCGCCAAGCGCTTCCGTGCGCAACTGGTTGAAAACCCGAAATCCGATCCGGCGCGCTATGGCCTGGCCATCGCACAGATCAAGGGCGGACAGTTGAACGAGGCCAGGGAAACCCTCAAGCCATTGCTCGAAAAAGCGCCGAACGACATTACCTACAACCTGACGCAGATCGACCTGGACATCACCAATAACCGGCTGGCCGATGCGCAGCAGCGTGTCGATCGCATGCTGACGCTGTACCCCGGCAATTATCCGCTCAACGACGTGCGTATCGACGTGCTGCTCAAGCAGAACCGGACGGCCGAAGCCGAGAAAAGCCTTGAAGCCCTGCTCAAGACCCGCCCGGACGATCCGGACATCTGGTACGTCGTGGCGGAAACCCGTGGCCTGAATGGCAACACCATCGGACTGCATCAGGCGCGCGCCGAGTACTTTGCGCTGGTCGGTGATTTCCGTCAGGCGATCCAGCAGCTGGACTTCGCCAAACGCCGTGCGGCCAATAATTTTCAGCTGGCATCACGGATCGATGCGCGGCAAAAGGATCTGATCGAGCAGGAGCGGATGGTCAAGGACATGATGAACTGATCGTCCGGCGCAAGGCGCCCGATACGACCACAAATGAAAAGCCCGACGCTTCAGTCGGGCTTTTTCATCACAGCGGTCAGGCGTTGCCTGCCTGTCGCAAGCGCGCTGCCTGAGTGAAGTCCAGCATGCGTTGCAATGGGCGCACGGCATTGGGGATCAGCGCCGGGTCGACGAATATCTCGTTACCGCCCTCACGCAGGCACTGCAAGGTGCGCTCAAGCGTATTCATCGCCATCCACGGGCAATGTGCGCAACTCCGGCACGCCGCGCCGTTACCGGCCGTAGGCGCCTCGATAAAGATCTTGTCCGGACACAGCTGCTGCATCTTGTAGAAGATGCCGCGGTCAGTGGCGACGATGAACGTCTTGTTGGGCAAGCGTTGCGCTGCAGCAATCATCTGGCTGGTGGAGCCGACCACGTCAGCCAGCTCGATGACCGCTTCCGGCGACTCCGGGTGAACCAGAATCGCAGCCTCGGGGTACAAGGCTTTCATGTCTTCGAGCTGCTTGGATTTGAACTCTTCGTGGACGATGCAGGCACCGTCCCACAACAGCATGTCGGCACCGGTTTCACGCTGAATGTAGCGGCCCAGGTGCTTGTCTGGCGCCCAGATGATTTTCTCACCGTTGTCCATCAGGCTCTCGACGATCTCCAGCGCACAGCCTGAGGTCACTACCCAGTCCGCACGGGCTTTGACCGCTGCCGAGGTGTTGGCATACACCACCACCGTACGCTCCGGATGCTGGTCGCAAAAAGCGGAAAACTCGTCGACCGGGCACCCCACATCGAGCGAGCAGGTGGCCTCGAGCGTCGGCATGAACACGCGTTTTTCCGGGTTGAGGATCTTCGCGGTTTCGCCCATGAAACGTACACCCGCCACCAGCACAGTACTGGCCGCGTGGTTATTGCTGAAGCGCGCCATTTCCAGAGAGTCGGCCACGCAGCCACCGGTTTCCTCGGCCAGCGCCTGGATAACCGGATCACAGTAATAGTGAGCGACCAGCACGGCGTCCTGCTTCTTGAGTTCCTCAGCAATGTCGGCACGGTAACGCGCCTGCTCTGCCGGGCTCAACGTCCTGGGCTGTTTGGCATCAAGATGCGCCTGCACCAGGAAACGTTCGGAGATCTGTGTCATGTTCACGGGACCTGAAAGCGCCAGTGCGCGAAAGGCAAGTTTACACCCGAAATACAGGCAATAAAAAAAGCCTGACAGAGGTTGTGCCATCTGTACAAAGGCTTATGGCTGATATCCGATGGATATCGGCCAGACTTCTTGAGGCGCGCCGATTCTAGCGCCAAAAAACTGATTTAACAGCTGTTTCTGGCTCATCAGGCAGCGATGAGAAGCGTTCCTGAAGACCCGCTTGCCGAGGCGTGATTCCGACCGGCGACTCAATGAAACGACGCACGCTATGCCATGTCACAACCATCAGACCCCTTGTGACGGAGAAAATGACATGGCAGGCGAATCGACCAATACCCCGGTGTGGTTCATCACCGGCTGTTCCACCGGCTTCGGCCGCGAACTGGCCAAACTTGTCATCGCTCGCGGCTGGCGCCTCATGGCAACGGCCAGGGACAAGTCGCGAGTCGCAGACCTGGCCGAGGGTGCAAAAGGCCAGGTACTGGTGGTCGACCTCGACGTCGGCAAGGCAGACCAGATAGAAGCCGCCGTGGCTGCCGCAAAGGAGCAGTTCGGCAGAATCGACGTACTGGTCAACAATGCGGGTTACGGTTATCAGAGCTCGATCGAAGAAGGCGAAGACGCTGAAATCCGTGCCCAGTTCGATGCCAACGTGTTTGGTCTGTTCGCCGTCACCCGCGCCGTGCTGCCGATCATGCGTGAGCAACGCAGCGGCCACATCATCAATATCACTTCGGTTGCCGGCCTTATCGGCTTTCCGGGATCGGGCTACTACGCAGCCTCCAAGCACGCCGTCGAAGGTTTTTCCGACGCGCTGCTCGCGGAGGTCAAGCCATTGGGGATTTCCGTCACGTGCGTAGAGCCGGGGCCGTTTCGAACCGACTGGGCAGGACGCTCATTGCGCCAGACGCCATCGCGCATCGACGACTACAAGGACACTGCCAGCAAGCGTCTGGAGTCGACCAGACAATCGAGTGGCAATCAGGCCGGGGACCCGGTACGTGCCGCAGAGGCGATGGTCGCCCTGACCCAAAAACCCGATGCGCCGCGTCATCTTGTATTGGGTAGCTGGGGGTATGACGCCGTGGTGGCTGATCGTCAGACACGCTTGAAGCAGATCGAGCAGGTTCGCGACATCAGCATCGGCGCGGACTTTCCGAAAGAGTGAGGTGCTGAGCACTGCACAGCTGCCAGGCAGGGACGATGAATGCTGTCAGGCACGCATCGCCCGCCCGTTCTCAAACGTTGGTCCAGTCACTTAAATCGCCAGCCCGCAGTTGAGAATTGATCTCCTGCAACTGATGCAAAGGAAGTGCTCCCAGAGGCTTCCCCTTTGCCTGCTCGGCCACTTGAGCTGCCAGGTTTTGCCGAAATGCCTGTATTTGTTGCGCGTCCAGATACTGAGCTTTTTGGCTTTTTTGGCCTTTAACACGCACGACTATGTCGGTAGGCAATTCAAAGCCCTTGACCGCGCACCCCAGGCACAATGTGGCGAAATCACCCAGGCTACGCACCTCCACTTCTTTCAGCTTCCCACCATTCTCCGGACTTCCGGCAAGTGGGTGCTCGGTATCCTGATAGGAGTGCTGTGTGGTTTTCGAGCGTAATTTGATTTCATGCGTAGACAGGTTGTTGATTTTCTCGAAACCGAACACCAGTGGAACAATGGCTCCCTTGTTCAACAAACCCAGGTAAGGGGCCTTGCCATTTTCCAGAGAACGCTGCAGTTCACTCGCCGCCTGATGATAAAAGCGATTCAGCTCTTCACCCTGTAACTTCTTTACCTGCCCATCGACTCTCAACTCAATCGAGCCAGGTAACCTCAGTGAGTCCAGATGCTCGCCCAGTGGGGCATTGATGAATGGGAGCCCGCCTAATTTATTGATGTACCCGCCATGCAGTAAACGTTGCAGCCACGCAGCACCTTCGATATGCAGCGTCTCTGGGCTGCTCACTTCGATCGATGGCGCGAGTTCATTGGTGGAGAGCGATCTGCCGTTGTCCAGCGCATGCAGGATCACTTGCGCCATTCGGTGTTGCTGAGCGCGCGAGTAAGCATTGCTGGGATGCATCCCCTCACCTCTCGCATAGACTCTGGGCTTGCTGCGCAAGTCTGCACGAGTGGTTTCAGCGCTCGCACTCTCCCGCGTTCGATCAGAGAAAAACACCTTGCCTTCAAGAGACTGGGTTCCACCCTTTGCATCATTGACACCGCCCCTGAGCGCTCCCGACTGCAGGATTTCCAGGCCCCAGGGCGTTCCGTGCAGAGCCTCGGGCTTGGTATAGCCCAGTTGCGCAGTCGGATTGAGTGACTGCAGTAATGCCATGCGCAGACTGGAACGGCTGCGCTCGTCGATATCACGCATAGTGTCGAGGACGTCCAGAGGCGAGTGCCCTTGTGCATCCAGTTTATTGGCGCGCGCGCCCTCATTGCGCAGCTGCGCTACGGCCTTGCTGTCGCGACTGACCACTGCAGCATGCAGCGCAGTGCCAGGCGATGGCGCTTGAGTTGCCGGCGAATGAGCGGGCGGGATGAAAGACGGAGAATTACGAATGGGGTTCATGGCGGGTCTCATGGCCTAAAACCCCTTGGTGGACCCGACGCAGACAGCGGTTCCAATACAGACAGGTCTCTGTCCGTCACTGAAGGGCGTCTTGCCGTTACGCCGACTCCACCGCCACCTCAATCATGCGTTGTCTTGGATCGGCGACGCATATACCGCACCAACGCCGCGAGAGTCACCAGTGCTACCACCGAAAGGAAGATTGGCAGGCGATACGGCTTCAGGTCACCAAGTAAATGCTGTAACGCCTCTCCGGCCCAATAGCCGGCGCAGACGAACAGGGTTGCCCAGACTGCCGCACTCAGCACATTGATAAGCGCGAAACGCCAAGGCGACAGGCCACTTGCACCTATTACCATGGGCCCTACCAGGCGCATGCCGTAGAGAAAGCGAACAGCGAATACCGAGGTCGTGGGGTAGCGCTGGATGAGCCCCTCGACCCGCCTAATGGCAGACTGGTGACGCTTGAGTCTGGGCAGCAGGCGCTCCCCGGAATAACGTCCGGTCCAGAATAACAACTGATCGCCGAGCATACCGCCCAACGTGGCCAAGCCGATTACTTGCAGCAATTGCAAAGTGCCCTGATGCGCAGCGATACCGCCAAGGATCAACACTGTTTCACCTTCCAACAGGCAGCCCAGGAAGATGACCCAATAGCCGTAGGCGGCGATCAGCGCGTTGAGGTCGAGATGTTCGAACATGGTCTTTCCTGTACGTCTGACATCACTTGAATCCAGGCTGAAAGGCCAGCGTCGTCACTTTCTTCCCACGAGGTACCGTACGCCATGCTCACCAAACACTTCCGAATGGGGCTCGTTACATTCCAGGTGAAAAATATCTCCTGAGTTGTAGGTGAAATCACCATCAGATTTATGGATGACGAGGCTACCGTGCAGAACCAGCGCCATCGCCTCAAAGTTGTGGGCATGCGAGTTCAGCGTTCCAAACGCTTCGCGCTCAACTTCAACAACGGTTCCAAACCCTTCGGCAGCCAGCAGTTGCAAAAAAGCCTCTTTTTCCATTTTTCACTTTTCCTGAATCTTTTGGATGGAGTAGCGAACCTGATCGACGGCTGGAATGGCGGCGCCGGGACAACTAATCACAGCGTTATAGATCACTTTGAGGGAGCAACATTCAATAAGTTTGCCAGCGCTTCCGGCCCTGCCTGCCGAGCACATTGGAGACCATCGCCTAGTGGCAGGGAGTTCCCGAAAAGCGCACACGCAAGCCCCGACTTCCAGCTGGTGAAAGGCCGGTGGTCTGACAATCAAGGGGGCATGTGGGGGAAACGTCTACTGCCACAGAGGCTTCATGCATCAAACGGACGATATAAGGCAGTGTCTGAAGTTCCGGCTCGCGCCGCTGGCAGAAGGTGGTGTGATCCTGTCGGGTGATTTTCACCTTGGTGCGGTAGCAATCGCCAAGCGCATGCGTGGGGTGTTCCTCTCGGCGGGCAAAGCTTGGCGGGTGCAGGGCACACCAGAATTGGTTCGCAGCAACCTGATTCTGGAACTGGGTTTGGCCGAAGATCAGTTCGAAATTATGGACACGTTGCAGGAGTTGCTCGCTGACGGGTCGGTCAAGGCGGTGAGTGAGGTCACCAGCATCAGTCTGGGTGGTCACTCTCCGGAGTCGACCAAAAGCGAAGAGGAAGTTTCAGACTCAGGTATCTACCTGGCATCTGTCCCATCCATCAAAAACACCGAGCTGACCAGCGCCGAGATCGATAAGGCGCTGGGAGGGTTCTCGCTGATGGAACATCAGCCAGCAGGTATCAGGCACCTGCTGCAGCGCACGAGTGCGCTGCTGGCCGACGATATGGGGCTGGGCAAAACTCGCAAGGCGGTGATTGCAGCTGGTATACGCGCCCAAGGCAAACCGGTGCTGGTGATTGTGCTCAACAGCCTGATCATCAACTGGCAGCGCGAGATCCTGATGGTGTTTCCCCAAGCTCAGATCGCTATGCAAACCTTTGATGCCAGTGCTGGCTGGATCATCGTGAACTACGAGAGGCTGGGTGTTTTGTCATGCACGCGAGCCGTTTCGCGGTGATGGTCATTGACGAGGCTCACCGACTCAAGGAACCCACTGCAGCGTGGACACGCCACGGCTTCGACATTGCTGCCCAGGTACAAAACCGCTAACTGTTAACGGGCACGCCAGTGCTCAATCGCGAAGCGGAGCTGCACACACGCTGAGGCTTTCGGGCCATCCAATCGGACAACTGCCCCTCAATGAGTTCTGCGAGCGATTCGCCGGCAGTCCTGAGTTTCGCAAGACGCTTAGAGATGAAATATCTGACTGGATGCTTCGACGCCGCAAGGATGTGCTGCCCAACTTGAAGGGGAAGCAGCGCCAGACTGTGCCGGTGATACTCAGCCAGGTAGAACGTGACGAGTACAACCAGATCATGCGCAGCGACCAGCACCGATTCGCAAGGCTGGGCGCACTGCGCCAACTGCTCGAGCGCGTGAAGGTACGGATCCTCGCGGATCTGATGGCCGAGCTGGACGTGGACGACAAGGTGATCCTCTTCTGCGAGTATCAGGAGTCCGTGGCCACGTTGCGTGAGCACTGCCTCAAGATGGGCGTGGGGTGCGTAACGTTAGTAGGTAGTGACTCGCCCAAGAAGCGACAGAAGGCGATTGATGCTTTTCAGCAGGACCCGGACTGCAGGGTGTTTATCGGCACCCGGTCGGCCGCCGGCACTGGTTACAACCTGACAGCCGCGAACTATGTCTTTTTTCTGGGGCTTCCATGGACACCGGGGCTGCAGGACCAAGCTGAGGATCGAGCCTATCGCAATGGGCAGTTGCGCGTGGTTGTCGTCAAAATCCCCCTAGCTGAGGACACTATCGACCAGCAGCTGTGGCAGATGCTCATGGACAAGCGCGCCCTGGCCAGCGATCTGATCGATCCAGAGGCGGAAGAGCTGAGCAAGCAGACCCTGGCCTGGATGCTTTGACTGTTTCCCATGGAGGGGTGTGACAAAGCAGCTATGATTTTTTCAGTGCGGCCGACAGTTTTAGGCAACTATGACGAATCCTTCTTTTCCGACACTGATGGCACTTTCGCGCGTTAAGCATGTCTGAGCAGTCACTGCCGGGTGCAGTGATCGCTAGTCGCCTAGGGTAGACTTGAAGCAAGGGAACTGCTGAAGTTTTGGTTTTACGGATTTCCGCTGCTTTTAGCATAGCTTTCGGGTTGAAAACGCAGTACTGATGCGTGCAAGCGGCCAGTATTGCTCGGTAGAAGCCTAAGTGACTCCGGGCTGCGGTTCTGACCAGTGGCGAATGCATCTTGGTTTCTAGAGGCTTTCGTTACGATGGGTGGCCTTGTTTTGTTGCTATTGCTGGACGGTAATTTGCATTGAGCCAGCATTTAAAAGGAGGTTGGTCGTGAGTAATGGACTCTATCCATGTACAGCTGCAGATCCCATGGGCACAGGCTCCCAGCAAGGATTGTTGGGCGAAGGGTCATTGCCATGGCCAAGTGTTGTTGCCGCTAGGGCCTTCCCCTCATCCTTGGACATCGCAGGCACTTACGCCACTGACGATTTAAGTGCTGCGGAATTTCTCATCAACGAGCTTAGCTCTCCAGAAGCTGAGCTTTCTCCTGAAGAAACCGAAGACTACTACACGACGCTGATTTTCTTGTTTGGTAAGCTAAAAAAAGCCCCTCACATAGCAGCAAAACAGTTTTTGGAGCTCAAGGAGAAGGCGGAAAAAATTCCGGTCGTGGGCCCTTTGCTATTTTCTACAGCTAACCTGCCAGGCACGCTTGCGAGCGTGGGCGGAATCCTCCATGCAGGCTCGAAAGCAACCAAGGTTGAAAATTTACTCGATCTTAGTAAGTCGACAAAGACGCAGCTTAAAAAATGGGCGGCCTCCCGTGGAAAGCCAGGAAGTGTCTCTGCTCATCGGGCTTTTCGTGGCAGGATCAAGCTAATTCGCGTAGGTGGTAACTTATACTTTGAAATACCAGCCACGGCCAAAGCTAGTATCTATCGAGTGGGCGGTAAGGTCGTAGGTAATACGATTCATGTCCCGGCATACAATACAGCCAAGGCGTTAAGATCGACTGCGCATGTCGACGGCGACTTGTACAGTCAGCGAGGGGTTGGGAAGATGCTCGTCGGGAAAGCCGCCGGCCCGATTCTCGCGTTCGGCCCACAATTGGTTATGGATATAAACAGCGCCACTAGTGGCAGGGATTTTTTAGAGAAAACTGCCTATAGCCAGCCCACGAATGCTTTAGTTTTCGCAAGTGGAGTGGCGCTTGGTGCGACCGTGAGTGCGCCTGCGGTAGTAATAATTGCGATTGGATTAGGTGTGGGCCTCGCAATACAGATTATTATGAGCGACGATGTAAGCGGGTGGGGTACCTCTCTTGGTAATTTGCTGACAGGAAAAGACTAATAATGTTCAATACTGAACCGCATCGATACTTAGCCACCATATGGGGCGCTTGGTTTCTATTCACCATGTTGGCTGTGTTTTCGGCGGCTGTCGTACCCAGCATATTGACTATTCCCTCCGCTGTATTTGTAATGTGGATAACTTACTGGTGTGTTGACTGCGCGTACCGGACTGAAAGATTTAGTAAGTATGCCAGTCTTAGGCTGTTTACTAATCTGGGTGTTGCCCCTGGATTCGCATTTTTAATGGCGTTAGTCGCAACCTACAAGCAGTTCAAGCTGGGACTTGGCACGTCGCTATTGATCAGTTGTATACCTCTAGTTCTCTGCACGATTATCTATTCGCTATTATGTGTATGGCGGAGTCCTAGAAAGTCTCTGGTCGTACGCTCGCAGCGCGTGGAGGTCGTTGAGCCAAAGCAGGAGAATCGTTGGGCACTCGGCACTGTTGGGGGCGGCCTGGGAATATTGATTTATCCAGTTTTCCACGCTTATAGATCGCCAGCGATGCTGCTCGTCTTTCTATTTATAGTTATTGCCCTATTTATGCTGTTCTACCATCGTACCAGTATCTCATCCCTACGTAGTCTGAAGGATCAAGAGGCAAGAGAACATCAGGAATACACATTCATGAATGTGGAAGAGCTTCGTTCAAGGCGCGCGGCGTCTTGGCTTGGCCGCATCTTCGTTACCAAGGTAGACCGATGAGTTTTGCCAGTAGCTAGTTTTCAAGGAGCGTACAATGTTGACAGACCTTCTTTCCATGCTGAGCCCGCAGAATAAAAGGCTTTTCAAGCTAAATACATTTGCGTCCGGCGGTGATGAGGAAATGCTGCTGGAGCATTTTTCTGGTTCAGAAAGCCTCTCCCGACTTTTCGAGCTAAATTTGGCGCTACTAAGCCAGCGTTCCGATGTGAAGCTAAAGTCACTCATTGGCCGCCCCGCGACCGTGGAAATCGAACTTGCCGATGGTTCTATACGATACATAAACGGCTACGTGAACCGCTTCAGTACTCAAGGTAGCGATGGAGGGCTTTCTCGCTACAGTGCGGTACTTGGGCCGTGGTTATGGATGCTTACCTGTAGATTTGACACGCGAACATTTCAAGATAAAACAGTTCAAGATGTGTTAACTGAGGTATTTGGCAGCTATGGAGCATTTCCAAAGTACGAATTTCGCCTGAGCAAGTCCTTAAAAAATCATAGCTATGTCACTCAGTACCGCGAAAGCGACTTCAACTTTGTACAGAGACTTCTTGAAAATGAGGGGCTTTTTTACTATTTCGAGCACACTGCCGACTCGCACGTGATGGTTGTGGTCGATGACTCCAGCACATTAGTGCCTCTAGCGGAGCAGCCTCAGATTCGTTTTCACACAGCCTCAGTGACCGAGACGGCTGACTCGATTACCCAGTGGAGTGCGACTCGCCAACTGCAGTCTGGCAAAATTTCCGTACGTACCTTTGATTACCGCCAGCCAAATAATGCGCTGCCAGTCTCCATGCAGAGTATGAATCAGCAGGGAGACATCGACAGTTTTGAGATATACGATTTCCCAGGGCAGTATACTCATGGAAACTATGAGGATGGTGAGGCAATGGTCCGTAGCCGGATTGAGGCCTTGGAGTTATTAGGTAAAACATTTTATGGCGATAGCAACTGTCGCGCCATGAAGCCGGGCTATACGTTCGAGCTGACCCAGCACTACGAACACGATGCTGGCACCTCTGAAAACCGGCAGTTCTTAATCATATCGGTTGACCATGTAGGTAGTAATAACTACTTGACTGGTGATCAGGCCGGTTACCTCAACAAATTTGTATGTGTTCGCAAAAAAATTGCTTATCGGCCTCAGTTAGCAACTCGCAAACCCTCAATTAACGGCCCACAAACCGCAATTATCGTTGGCCCCCCTGGTGAGGAGATCTACACCGATGAAATGGGCCGCGTGAAGGTGCAGTTCCACTGGGATCGCAACGGCCAGTTCGACGACAAAAGCTCTTGCTGGGTACGCGTCGCCCAGTCCGGTGCAAGTGGCGGCTTCGGCAGTATTCAGATACCCCGTGTCGGAGACGAAGTCGTCGTTGTATTTCTCGACGGCAACCCTGACCGTCCGCTGATCATGGGCAGCCTCTACAACAGCCAGAATACCCCGCCATGGTCGCTTCCGGCGAACAAGACTCAGAGTGGTTTCTTGACCCGGTCGATGAAGGGCGACGGCGGGACGGCGAATTTTTTCCGGTTCGAAGACAAGGCCGGCGCCGAGCAACTCATCATGCATGCCGAGCGCAACATGGACACCGAGATCGAGGTCGACGAAACCCATAAAGTTGGCAACAACCGCACGATGACTGTCGATGGCAGGCAAACCGAGATCATCAAGAAAGACACTGTGATGAACGTTCAGGAGGGCTCACTGACGATTCAGGTGGATAACCAGTTCATCCAGGTCAACGCCAAGCAACACATCATTCTCCAAGTGGGGGAAAGCAGCATCACCCTCACGCCGGATGGCATTGAGATCAAGGGCAACGCTATTACCACAGTGAGCAAGGGTACGACTCAAATCACCGGTGCGCCGGTCAGAGTCAACGACTGACGTGGATGTAGGATTAATAGCGACTGTGATTACTCTATCGATCGTTATGATGATGTGCACTACTTTTTATATCGCACACGCTTATACCGAAAAACTTGAACGCTGCCTCCCCAGCTGTGTGTTTGTAGAACATAACAAGATGGCCTTCTCAAATGCGGGGCTTTTGGGGAAAATCATGCGTTGCAGCATGACTTATTTTTATCTGTGGGTGCCAGGTCTAGGCAAAAAAAGAGGCTTGGCGGATATCGAAGAGATTAAACGCTTCCCCGCAAAGTTCAAGTACCTGCTTACAACCCCTTGGACAGCACAGTTTATTCTTTTTATAGCATTGGTTTTGAGGGGGGTGTCGTTGAAGGTGTAGTTCAACCAGGTGGACGCCATGTGCCTGGGCATGTTGGCCGGGCGTTTGCCTTCGTCGCCGCGATTGCTCTTAGTAATTTCGACGTGGGTGTAGGTGTAGGACGCGATCAGATCCCAGTGCTGATCCAGCCGCGCCTTGATCTCAGCTTCGATGCCACGCTATTGTTGTTCGCCCGACGCCACGGTGAAACCGGTATTCACGCCGCCGACGATTTCCGTCGTCAGCACATTGACCCATGAAGCTCGGATCATTATCTTCTAGTGCTTGCACGCCCGAGTCTGATACTGCTACACCTGCAACACGCCAACTGCCGTAAAGCGCGCTTTCTCCAAGCTGATCGCGCTTTGGAGGATCCATACTGACTGCGCATCCTGTCAGCGACAACATAATCAGAAAGGATGAGCTGAAAGAAAATCGAGATCTCATAAATGGGATCCGTGATTTTGGTGAATGCGAATATCGAATCCTCGTGCTGAGCAACCCTTGGATCGACATCAGGCCGTGGCGGGCATTAGAACGACTTTTATGAGTTCGTGGAGTGGCTGTTGTCCAGAATAGCGTCGCCCTGGATAACGGCAGCCAGCAAGCCCAAAGGCGCGCCAGCCACCCTCACCACTGCTCAGAACCCCATCAATGTTCTGCCCAGCTACACCATATCTGGTGATTGGGTGAACGCGCTAGCCACACCCACCATCGACACCTGCGCGGTTGGCGCAAAGATCATATCGTTGTTGCCCAGATCCTGGGTCCAGTCGTCGGTGAGGGCAATCTCAAACCGATGGCCCTGAGCGTCAGGTTCCACATCCTTGAGGTAGGTGCGGTCCAGATCCGCATTATAGGCCATCTTCAGTGTAGTGCCGGTACCGTCACCGAACCCTGTGTAACCCAGCGCCGACACATCTATCTTGTCGTTGTTGTTTGCGAACCGGACAATCAGGTCCACGAAACTCTGGCTGTCCGTGCGGTAGCTGTCAGTGGCTGCCGTGTAGCGGAATACGTCAGCGTCATTGATGCCATTACGGCCAGAGACAGAAAGGTTCGGGTCGTCGCCGCCGATCAGCAAGTCGGCGCCCGCGCCTCCGATGATCACATCCGAGCCTCTGCCGCCGTCGATACGGTCGTTGCCGGCCAGGCCATAGATGACTTCCGACATTGCGCTTCCCGTGATTACGTCCTTGCCAGCCGTTCCTTCGACGGTGGGGGCCGTGAACACCAGGTTGGTGCTGTTAAACTGCCCCGTCAAGTTGCCTTCGAACGCCAGTTCGAAGCGCTGTCCGTTGGCGTCGGCATCGAAGCTTTTCAGGTATGTGCGCGTGCCCTCGGCGTTGGCCTGGATGGCCAGCGTGCCATTATGGCCATCGCCAATGCCGGTAAAGCCCAACGAAATCAGATCGACACGGTCCTGAGAGGCGTCGAAGTCCAGAATCCGGTCGCTGCCTGTTTCGGTAGCGGTACGGTAGCTGTCGCTGATCTGGGTGAAGCGGAAAATATCTGAGCCCGTCCCGCCTGCCAGCACGTCACGGCCACCCGCGCCTTGCAGCACATCGTCTCCGCCCAGGCCACGGATAATCTCGGCTGTGTCGTTGCCAATCAGGTGGTTGGCCTGGCTGGATCCGTCCACGTGGTATTGGCCGTCCTGGCTGCCGAAGGTGGTGTCCAAGCTGCCATCGGCGTTCAGTCGGGTGATCACGTCGCCGACGATAAGGATTTTGCCATCCGGCTGAACGATTGCCGAGTGGGCATAGTTCTTCGCGCCTTGGGGCACCTGGATCGTCAGCTTGCCATCGTCACTAAAGGAGGTGTCGAACGAGCCATCCGCATTCAGCCGCAGTACGTTGAAGGCGTTATTGTCGTTACTCTCGCCGGCCACGATGATCTTGCCATCGGCTTGCATGGTTATCGCAGCCCGGTAGTCCAGCCCCAGCGCAGTATCAAAATACACCACACCGTCCACACCGAACGCGGTATCCAGGTTGCCGTCGGCTACAAGTCGCTGAACGGTATAAACCGGATCGCCCGGGTCGTGGGGGCCGTCGGCGCCCACATACAGCCAACTGCCGAGCAATAAGCTGCCGTCGGTCTGCACAACGGTGGCGATATTACCGGTGCCGTAATGCCCCGTCGGGTTGAGGAGAAGTGCGCCGTTGGCACCGAAATCCTCGACCGGCGCCCCGGTGCTGTCCAGCTTGAACACGATCGCTTGGGACGTGCCGCGAAGGCTGACGTACACCGAGCCATCTGCTGTGGCGGAAATAGCCATTCCATCAGCGCCGATCGGTACATCAAGGCCAGCCGCGCCGCCTTTGCCGAAAGTGGTGTCCAGAGTGCCATCTATGTTGAAGCGTTCTACCTTCAAACCGCCAAGCCCTGGCTGTGCTGATAGCACTTTACCGTCGGCCTGCACCGCCATTACGTAGTAAGCATAATCTTCCGGGTCCAGGTTGCCGGGCACGAGGGCAATTCCCTCTTGGCCGAAGCTGTTGTCCAGGCTGCCGTCAGCGTTGAGGCGCACCGCCGTGTAGCTGCCGCGCGTACCATAGCTTTCATCGCCCGGCGAGCCAGGATAGCCAATGGCAGTCTGGAAGCTTTCGCCACCGACAAGGATTTTGCCGTCAGGCTGAAGGATGATGCTCCAGTTTGAATCGCCACCCGAGGATGGGTCGACCTGCACTGTTCCCGGGCCTGTTCGCACGGTGTAGTTGATGGTGGCCTTGCTATCGATTGACGCCATGACATTGTCCTTTAGGCATGGAACCCGAACGGATTGGGAAGGGGCTTGCACGGATCCTGTGGATCCGACCTTGGCAAGATGAATAAATGCGAACGGTTTAAGCTTTGCCGACAATCGCAGTGCGAGCATCGCTCAGTGCATATTGAATCGCCGCGGGTTTCGTAGACACCTCCATGCCTTAAACTGAGGCCAATCAGGAGGTGCCATGAGCAACCCACGTTATCCCGAAGAATTCAAAATCCAAGCGGTCAATCAAGTGACCGAAAAGAAGCTGCCTGTCGCTGATGTGGCGGTGCGTCTTGGCGTGTCGCCGCATAGCCTCTATGCCTGGATAAAGCACTACAGCAAACCTCAGGTAGAACGGCAGCAAGACGATGATCAGCACGCTGAACTGCGTCGTCTGCGAGCGGAACTCAAGCGGGTCACTGAAGAGCGAGACATCTTAAAAAAGGCCGCCGCGTACTTTGCCAGGAGTGCGGCTGAAGTACGCCTTTATCAAGCAGCGCGCGGGCGACTACTCCATTCGACGGCTTTGCCTGACGCTGAAAGTCCATCCCAGTGGTTATTACGCTTGGTTGTCTGAGTCGCAATCTGCACGCGCTAAAGACGACCAGCGATTGCTGGGTTTGATCAAGCACTCGTGGCTGGAGAGCGGCGGAGTTTATGGCTATCGCAAAATCCATGACGACCTGCGCGAGGTCGGTGAAGATTGTGGTCGGCATCGTGTGGCGAGGTTGATGCGTTTTGAAGGTCTGCGCTCTCAGACAGGGTATCGACGTCGCCCTGGAAAGTACGGCGGTAAGCCAGCGGTCGCCTCACCCAATTTACTGAAGCGCGAGTTCGATGTCGTGGAACCCAACAAGGTTTGGGTCACCGACATCACCTACATTCGTACGTATGAAGGCTGGCTGTATTTGGCGGTGGTGCTGGATCTGTTTTCTCGTCAGGTCGTTGGCTGGTCAATGAAGTCGCAGATGACCAGTGATTTGGCCATTGATGCGTTATTGATGGCGGTTTGGAGGCGAAAACCGAAACAAGAGGTGATGGTTCACTCCGACCAGGGCAGCCAGTACAGCAGCTCCGATTGGCGCAGTTTTTTGAAGGCAAACAATTTGGTTGCCAGCATGAGCCGCCGAGGCAATTGTCATGACAACGCCGTGGCTGAGAGCTTTTTCCAGCTTCTGAAACGGGAACGAATCAAGCGGAAAATCTACACCTCACGGCAAGATGCTCGTAGTGATGTGTTCGATTACATCGAGATGTTCTACAACCCAAAACGCCGCCATGGTTTCAACAATCAGCTGTCACCGGTAGAGTTTGAAAAACGTTACGCAATGAGCTTGCAAGGTGTCTAGAGAATCCGGGGCGATTCATATGAGTTCGGCGAATTGGAGGATATTGCTCGCTGGATCAGGGAAAATGCTGCTGGCGAGATGGTTGTTCAGATTGCAGCCGAAGAAGACATAGACACAATCAGCGAAGGCAAGGCATCTATTCAATCGCCCGACGGCTATTACAGGATCCCTTGGAGCAGTGGATCTGTAAAGTGAGTCGACGGTGCGGCGGATCCCTAAATGCCATCATCATGAGCGCTCGCCAGAGCATGTATTCAGTTTCAGTAGACGTGCAAGATAGCCGATAACAGCCACGCACTGCGTCAGGATGAAAAAATATGCGTGGCCTCCAGTAGCTCTGAAGCTGCACTCCGCCTTGCAATTTGACATCACGGCTTGCCGGCGCTATTTCTCGCGACAGACGGCTGCTTGTCTGGGTGGCATCGCGTTCAAACGGTATCGCCTGCCTTCAGCTTCGAAAGACTAGCCAGCTGCCTTACAGATCGTTGCCTCAATGCCGTGACGGAAGCCCAATCAGCTACCCACCTTAGGCCGGATATCTGCAAGGCAAAAAAAAACCTGGAAATCCGCATTTTCATGGGCCTTCCAGATTTTCGAAATGGTGGGTCGTGTGGGATTCGAACCTACGACCAATTGGTTAAAAGCCAACTGCTCTACCAACTGAGCTAACGACCCTCTGTTGTGTGGCGCGTATATTACTGATTTTTATGAGTAATTCAACACCTTTTTTTAAAAAACTTTAAAAATAGCGAGTCGGGTCTGCGATACCGGCGGCGGTAAAGCCCTCTGCGCGCAAACGGCAGCTGTCGCATTTGCCACAGGCACGACCCTGGTCGTCAGCCTGGTAGCAGGAAACCGTCAGCGAGTAATCGACTCCCAACGCAGTGCCTGCCTTGACGATGTCCGACTTGCTCAGATTCTGCAGCGGCGCCCTGATGGTGAAGCCCTGCCCTTCCACACCGGCCTTGGTAGCCAGATTGGCCATGCGCTCGAATGACTCGACAAACTCGGGACGGCAATCCGGATAACCCGAATAATCCACGGCATTGACGCCAATGAAGATATCCCGCGCGCCCAGGACCTCTGCCCAGCCCAGGGCGAGCGACAGGAAGACGGTGTTGCGTGCCGGTACGTAGGTGACCGGAATGCCTTCAGAAGGCGACTCAGGCACGGCAATCGAGCTGTCGGTCAATGCCGAGCCACCTATACCGTTGAGGTTCAGGCCGATGACCTTGTGCTCCACGGCACCGAGATCACCGGCAACGCGTGCAGCGGCATCCAGCTCGGCGCGATGACGCTGGCCGTAATCGAAGCTCATGGTGTAACAGGTGTAACCCTCGGCGCGTGCCATGGCTACGACGGTCGCAGAGTCCAAACCACCAGACAGGAGGATCACGGCTCTTTTTTCAGTCTTGGTCAATTCACTCATATCAGCGCCCCGGCTCGTCATCCCAAAGAATTTTATGCAACTGCATCTGCAGGCGTACCGGCAGGTTATCAGCCACGATCCAGTCCGCCAGATCACGGCCCTTGAGCTCGTGGTGGCTGGCCGAGAACAGAACTTCGCCCGCACGACGATCAAGACCGTACTGAATCAGCTTGGAAACGGCCCAGTCATAATCCTCGCGCGAACAGATCACGAATTTAACTTGATCATTGGCCGTCAGCAGTTCCATGTTCTCGTAGCGATTACGCGAGACTTCTTTTGACCCTGGGGTCTTGAGGTCTACTACGCGACTGACACGAGGGTCCACCGCCGAGATATCCAGAGCACCACTGGTCTCCAGAGACACTTCATAGCCTGCATCGCAAAGACGCTTCAGCAACGGAATGGCATTGGGCTGGGCGAGAGGTTCGCCACCGGTGACGCAGACATAACGAGGGCGATAGGAGGCCACTTGTCCAAGGATGTCGTCCAGCGTCTGAATGGTGCCGCCACTGAACGCGTAGGCACTGTCACAGTACTGACAGCGCAACGGGCAGCCGGTAAGGCGTACGAATACGGTGGGCAGGCCAGCCGTACGGGTTTCACCCTGCAACGAGTGAAAGATTTCGGTGATGCGTAATGTGTCTTGCATATCAGCCACGGGCGTAACAGCTAAACAGGCCGTCCGCCTCCGTCAGGCACTTCAAGGGACTCGGCAATCGCGGAATCCAGAAAAGCGTAAGGTGTACCGGAATTTCGGGTGCGAGATTCTAACGAAAAAAGCCGCGACTAGCGCGGCTTTCTTGATCAGCGGGTCAGGACATCAGAGGCGCTGGAGATCCCGTTGCGCCAATTGTGCAGCTGAAGTGCCCGGATACTGGGCAACGACCTGCTGCAATATGCCTTTTACCTTATCGGTGTGACCCAGACGGCGTTCTACATCAGCCAGCTTGTAGAGCGAATCAGGCACCTTGGCATGCTTCGGATACTGCTGACTGACTTTGGCGAACGCCTGACCAGCGCCCTGAAGGTCGCCTTTGGCCAGATTTACTTCACCCAGCCAGTATTGGGCGTTGCCCGCATACGAGCTGTTGGGGTATTTGCGCAGGAAAGCGGTGAAGGCCTGACTGGCCTTGTCGAAATCCTTTGCCTTGATCAAATCGAAAGCTGCTTCGTAATAAAGCTTTTCCTTCGCCGGATCAGGAGGCTCGGTGCCTGCTGCCGGTGCCTGCTGAGCCGCTGAGGCCAAAGGCGTCCCGCCGGCGTCGATAGCGCCACCAGCAGGTTGGGAATTATTGGTAGCCGGAGCGGCTGCGCCACTGGCTATACGTTGATCGAGTTCCTGATAACGCTCCAGAGCTTCCTGCTTCATGCGCTGGATATCATTTTGCTGGACCTCGACAACACCGCGCAAACGCGCGATTTCGTCCTGCATTTGCTGCAGCTGCATGAACAGCTGACCTTGTGCCGAGGCAGGGGCCGTAACCCCTCCCCCGGCATAGGCGCCGGACGTGCCATAACCCGCTGGCGGATAACTGCTGCTGCCAGAGCCAGAATTGTTATCGACCACAGGTGCCGCACCCAACGCTGAAAGCGGAAGGGCGAGGGCCAAAACGGTTAGAGCACGTCGGCACGTTCGCATGTCAAATTACTTACGCAGTTCGACGCGACGGTTTTGAGCCCAGGACTGCTCGTCGTTGCCGGTAGCAACTGGACGCTCTTCGCCGTAGGAAACCAGTTCCAGCTGAGCTGGGGAAACACCTTGCAGTACCAGGTAGCGCTGAACGGCTTTCGCACGACGCTCGCCCAGTGCCATGTTGTACTCGCGAGTACCACGTTCGTCGGTGTTGCCTTCCAGAACAACGCGAGCGCCGTTAGCTTTCAGGTCTTTGGCGTGCACGTCCAGGGAGCGCATGGCTTCTGGCTTCAGGTCCGAACTGTCGTATTCGAAGTAGAAGGTGGTGATTGCGCGCAGAGCAGCTTCTTCGCTCAGGGAGCCGTCAACAGCACCCGAGTTGGCGCCGTAACCAGCGTTAGGATCAACAGCAGCACCGCCTGCACCGGCATTGTCGCCGCCTTTGGACGAGCAACCTACAGCTACGGCCATGGCCAGAGCCAGCGCAGCAAATTTACCAAACTTCAGCATTTCCATCTTGAAACTCCTAATGAACCCCAGTGTGTTAAGCAAATCGTGTAGCGCCGCGTCAGTTCAGGTAAGGGGACCAGGAAGGTTCTCTGACTTCGCCTTGAGCGGTAGGAAGCGGGAGCCTTACGCGTCCGTTAATGGACACGAGCATCAAGACTCCCCGGCCCTGCTGGCGGGTGGCGTAGATTACCATGGTGCCGTTGGGCGCAACAGTAGGCGACTCATCAAGGTTGCTATCTGTGAGGATTTTTACGCTACCGCGGGCCAAATCCTGCACTGCCACCTTGAAATTAGTGAAGCCGTCCTGCCGGTGAATCATTACCAGCGTCTTTTCATCGGCTGACAATTTCGGGTTGGCGTTGTAGTTACCCACGAACGTCACGCGTTCGGCACCGCCGCCATTGATATTGGTCTTGTAGATCTGTGGCTTGCCGCCACGGTCCGACGTGAAGTATAGCGTAGACCCGTCCTTACCGAAGAAAGGTTCAGTATCAATCGAAGAATCGTTGGTGACGCGGCTCAATTGACGCGACGCCAGATTGATTACATAGATCTCCGGGTTGCCGTCCTTGGACAGCACGAACGCCAGCTTGCTGCCATCCGGCGACCAGGCAGGCGCACCGTTCAGGCCTTCGAAGTTGGTGATCTGTTCGCGACGACCGGTATCGATGTGCTGAACAAAGATGCGTGGACGCTTCTGTTCGAACGAGACATAGGCAATACGCTTGCCGTCCGGCGCGAAACGCGGCGACAGGATTGGCTCACGGGATTGCAACAGGGTTACCGCACGAGCACCGTCGTAATCCGAACGCTGCAGGGTGTAACGCGTGTTGTTTTCCGAGAAGCGTTCGGCCGTCACGTAGAGCATACGAGTGGAAAACGCACCCTTGATACCGGTGAGTTTCTCGAACGACTGGTCGGCAATGTAATGCGCCATGTCACGCAGCTGGTCATTGGTACCCGATACGTTGCCGGTCAGTACCTGCTGCTCGGTAGCGACGTTGAACAGTGCGTACTGGATCTGCAGACGTCCGCCGGCAGGCGTGATGTTGCCGACCATGACGTACTGGGCACCCAGCGCTTTCCAGTCACGGAAAATGACTTCGCTGGCCTGGGTCGGCAAGCTGATCATGTTCTGCTTCGGGATCGGCGCGTAGTAGCCGGAGTTGCGCAGATCGTTGCTTATGATTTCGGCCATGTCTTCAGGCAGAACGTTACCGCCCTGCCATCCGAAAGGCACAACAGCGATGGGCGCTGCACGGTCACTGCCGCTGGTGACCAGAATGTTCTTTTCTTCTGCCGACACCATTGCGGATGCGAAACAGAGAACGACCAGCAGTCCTCGAAAAAGGTTGATCACAAGGCTAGATCTCCAGGTGTGAATGTCATCTTGAATGAACGATAGGGCGCGAAGTCAGCCGGCTTCAGACCCTGCATTTCTGTCAAACGTCCAATGTTCTTCACCGCAGCAACCGCAGAGCTGTCAAACGGTCCGTCACCACTGGATTTGGCAATCGATACAGAGGCAATCGTACCGTCGGGCAACATCCCGATCTGCAACGTTACCGACATGTTGTTACGTGCCGATGGTGGACGACTCCAGCCTTCGGAAGCCCTGACACGAATCAGGTCATCGAAACTGCCAGCCGTTTCATCGCCCCGCTCGTCAGCCAAAGCCTGTTGCCGCTCCGGTTTGTCGGAGAGCAAATCGGCCAATGCCTGCGCCTTCTTGTCTTCAGCGGATTTACGGGCTGCTTCCTGCGCCTTCTTGGCGGAATCGGCAGCGGCTTTTTTCTTCGCGTCCTCGGCAGCCTTTTTCTTGGCGTCTTCTGCGGCCTTTTTCTTGGCCTCATCAGCAGCCTGTTTCTTGGCTTCCTCGGCAGCAGCTTTCTTGGCGTCTTCTTCGGCTTTTTTCTTCGCCTCTTCTTCGGCCTTTTTCTTGGCTATATCAGCCTGCTGCTTCTCTTCAAGCTTTTTGGCGTCGGCAACCTTCTTGGCTTCATCGGCTTTCTTGGCATCGTCAGCCTTTTTGGCCTCCTCTGCTTTCTGTTCGGCCTTTTTGGCTTCGTCGGCAGCTTTCTGCTCTTCGGCTTTTTGAGCAGCCTCTTCTTTCTTTTGTTCCGCAGCTTTTACAGCTTCCTGTTTTTGCTGCTCGATCTTTTTCTGCTCCAGCTGTTCGACTTCGGTTTGTCGCGCAGCGGTTTTCTTCGCCTCACCGGCAATCTTCTGGTTGGTCTGGGTAGTGGCCTGGCTCTTGGACTTGAGCTGATAGAGCGTTGCCTGAACGATAGGCTTGGCTTCGGGCAGATCCGGAGTCATGGCAAAACTGACGAACAGCATGCCAAAGATCAGAATATGCAATGCCACGGCCCAGACACTGGGCCAGAAGTAGCTTTCCGAGGCGGACGGCTCTCGAATCGGCTGCATCAGGGTGCCTCGGTAATCAAGCCAACATTCCCGACCCCAGCCTTCTGCAGCCCGCCCATCGTGCCCATGACCGAGCCGTAATCGACGGTCTTGTCACCACGAATGAAAACCTGCGTCTGCTTGCCTGCATCACGACCGGCAGCGACGATCTTGGTCACTGCGGCAGTCAGCTGTGGCAGGGTCATTGCCTTGTCCATCTGCTTGTCGGTATCGACTTCGCTGCCAAGGTTCCAGTAATAGGTCTTGTCAGCCTTGATCGAAATGGTCAGGACCTGATTGTTGTTGTCTTGCGGCAAAGCCTCGCTGGAGACCTTGGGCAAGTCGACTTTCACGCCCTGGTTGATCATGGGAGCCGTCACCATGAAAATCACGAGCAACACCAGCATCACGTCGATGTAGGGCACTACGTTCATTTCGGCGACCGGCTTGCGTTTTCTGCGACGATCTCGAGCGATTAAAGCCATGGGGAATTACCTGCTCACTCTTCGCTGGTGTGCACTTTACGGTGCAGGATGGCCTGGAACTCGTCAGCGAACGTGTAGTAACGGCTGATCAAGGTCTCACTGCGCGCGGCGAAACGGTTATAGGCAATAACGGCCGGAATGGCTGCAAACAGGCCGATGGCCGTTGCAATCAGTGCTTCGGCAATGCCCGGTGCCACGGTCGCCAGCGTTGCCTGCTGCGCCGTCGCCAGACCGCGGAAGGAGTTCATGATCCCCCAGACAGTACCGAACAGACCGACATAAGGGCTGGTAGAACCCACGGTCGCCAGATATGGCAGACCCGCTTCGAGCTTCTCTTCCTCGCGGGAGATGGCAACACGCATGGCGCGCGCCACACCTTCCATGACCGCATCAGGATCGACGCCGGACTGCTGACGCAGGCGCGAGAACTCCTTGAAACCGGCACGGAAGATCTGCTCGACGCCCGAGTCCGGATCGGGATTGCTGCCCGCCTGACGGTACAGTTTGGACAGATCGATACCCGACCAGAAACGCTCTTCAAAGCTGTCCAGTGCACGTCGGCCTGCGCGCAGCATGTTGCTGCGCTGAAAAATCACGATCCACGAAGTGACCGAAGCAGCTACCAGAATCAGCATTACCAACTGAACAACAATGCTGGCATTGCTGACCAAACTCCACATGGAGGAATGGTCGACGACGTTAGCTTCCACGCTTTATCTCCTGCTCTGAATGTATGCCCGCGCCGCCCTGGTCGGCAAAGGCCGCTCGCAGAGCTTCGGGAATGGCCCGGGGTTTAAAACTATCGGCGCGTACACACGCCACCAGGAACTGCCCTTCACAGAGCAGCGTTGCATCCGACGCCCGCCTGATCTGCTGTTTAAAGCGCAGGCTGACGCGATTCAATTCGGTTACTTCCGCACTGACGAGCAACTCGTCATCCAGCCGCGCCGGCTTGTGATAACGAGCCTCACTGGAGTGCACGACAAATAAAAGGTTTTCCTGCGCCAGTTCGGATTGGGCAAAGCCCAATTCCCGTAGCCGCTCGGTACGAGCCCGCTCCATGAATTTCAGATAATTGACGTAGTAGACGATGCCGCCGGCATCGGTGTCCTCGTAATAAACGCGACAGCGATGTGCGAACGACTGAACCCCGTTTTGCGCGCGCATACTCTAGAGCTTACTCCTCAGGTTGCCAATCGGGTCAGGCAACTGTTTTTCAACCTTTTGCCACTTAGTTACAGGTATCGGCGGCAGGACTGGCAATGTGACCACAGAGACCGCAAATAAATTGCAAGCCATCGCTATAAATCCACAGGCTCGTCGCCAAAATCGTCCGGCACTGGTATCTCCCCCATCCTCGACGGGATGTTCAGGCCGAAATGCAGATACGCATGCCGGGTGACCACACGCCCGCGAGGTGTGCGCATGATATAGCCTTGCTGGATCAAATAGGGCTCGAGTACGTCTTCGATGGTATGACGCTCCTCGCTGATAGCCGCTGCCAGGCTGTCGATACCCACCGGACCACCGTCGAACTTCTCGATCATGGTCAGCAGCAAACGCCGGTCCTGATGATCGAAGCCGTGCTCGTCGACGTCCAGCAGGTTGAGGGCCTTGTCGGCTGTCTGCCGGGTAATCTGCCCGTTGCCACGAACTTCGGCAAAATCCCGCACCCGACGCAACAGGCGGTTGGCGATACGCGGCGTGCCACGGGCGCGCCTGGCGATCTCGAAAGCGCCCTGCGGTTCGATGACCAGCCCCAGAATGCCTGCCGAGCGCGAGACAATCGTCGAAAGATCGGCGATGTTGTAAAACTCGAGTCGCTGCACAATGCCGAAGCGATCGCGTAACGGGTTGGTCAACATGCCGGCGCGGGTGGTCGCGCCGACCAGCGTGAACGGCGGCAGATCAAGTTTAATCGAACGCGCTGCCGGGCCTTCACCGATCATGATGTCGAGCTGGAAGTCTTCCATTGCCGGGTACAGCACTTCCTCGACGATCGGCGACAGACGATGGATCTCGTCTATGAACAGTACGTCATTGGGTTCGAGATTGGTCAGGATCGCTGCCAGATCGCCAGGCCGTTCGAGGACCGGGCCGGACGTGCTCTTGATCGACACGCCCATTTCCTGAGCGATGATGTTGGCGAGCGTGGTCTTGCCCAGGCCGGGCGGACCGAAGATCAGCGTGTGATCCAGCGCTTCGCTGCGACCACGGGCAGCCTGGATGAACAACTCCATCTGCTCGCGTACGGTCGGCTGGCCGATGTAGTCCGCGAGGCTCAGTGGCCGAATCGCGCGGTCCATCTGTTCATCACGATCACGGCCACCAGTGGCGGTTATCAGGCGGTCGGCGTCTATCACTTAACCCATCCCCTTCAACGCACGGCGAATCAGATCCGCACTGCTCAAATCTTTTTCCTTGATGGCGGAGACGGCCTTGCTCGCCTCCTGAGGTTTGTAGCCCAGCGAAATCAGTGCGCTGACCGCATCGGACTCTGCCGACGCGACAGGCTCGGCCTGGTTGGGGCCATTGGAAACCAGCGTGAAGGTGCCTGGCAAGGACTCCCAGGCCTTGAAACGGTCCTTGAGCTCGACCAGCAGCCGCTCGGCGGTCTTCTTGCCCACGCCCGGGATACGCGTCAGCGCTGATGTGTCCTGCGCCTGCACGCAACGCACCAGCTCATCGACTTCCAGACCGGACATCAGCGCCAGTGCCAGCTTGGGGCCGACGCCATTGAGCCGGATCAGCTCACGAAACAGCTCGCGTTCGCGCTTTTCGTAGAAGCCGTACAAAAGGTGCGCGTCCTCGCGGACCACCAGGTGGGTGTGCAAAGTCACCGTTTCGCCAACATGCGGCAGCCGGTACAGGGTGGTCATCGGCACTTCCACCTCATAGCCGACACCGTTGACATCCAGCACCAGATGCGGAGGCTGCTTTTCGGCGAGAGAGCCGCGTAAACGTCCAATCACGTTTCAGATCCTTTCGTGTTGCCTGTCGCTCGCGCGAAGAAGTTGAACACCGTCATCATAGAAAATAGGCGGACACATAATGCCAGTCAGAGCCGCAAGCGGCCGCCGCGACTGCGCGCAGTGCCCAACCCGTGAGGAATCAGACTGGAGCGCGTATGCGCGTGGCACAGGGCGATGGCAAGGGCATCGGACGCATCGATTTGCGGTTTCTGGGTCAGCTTGAGCAGGTGCATGACCATCATCATCACCTGTTCTTTATTGGCACCGCCGGTTCCTGCAACGGCCTGCTTGACCTGGGTTGCGGTGTATTCGGCAATTTCCAGCGCTTCTTCGGCACCCGCCACGATGGCCGCGCCCCTGGCCTGCCCCAGCTTCAATGCCGAATCGGCGTTACGCGCCATGAACACCTTTTCGATACCCATCGTCACCGGTCCGTAGGTCTTGATGACCTCCCGCACACCGCGATAAACGATCTGCAAACGCTCGTGCAGCTCGCCGCTGCCAGTGCGGATACAGCCCGACGCGACATAGACACAGCCGCGTCCGGTGTCGCGTACCACACCATAGCCGGTAATTCGCGAACCGGGATCGATACCAAGAATAAGAGTCATAACGCCTGCAGCTTGAGGAGGTCACGCAAAACAATAGGTGCAGCATAAAGGCAGAAGCCGGGGGCCGATAGCTGCGTGTTGCTCACAGCTTCGTTCCCCCGGCTTCCGACCTGGTGTTACCGGTGAGCGATCAGCCCAGCTGCTCCATCACTTCGTCGGGGATTTCCGCGTTTGAATAGACGTTCTGCACGTCATCCAGGTCTTCGAGCATATCAATCAGCTTGAGTACCTTTTCAGCGGTTTCCAGATCAAGCACGGCGCTGGTGGTCGGCAGCATGACGATTTCTGCATCTGCCGCCTTGAAGCCCGTAGCCTCCAATGCGTTACGCACCGCGTAAAACCCGGAGAACGATGTGAACACATCGATCGAGCCGTCTTCGTTGGTCACGACATCGTCTGCATCGGCCTCCATGGCAGCCTCGATCAGCGAATCCTCATCGACACCGGCAGCGAAGGATATCTGGCCCTTGCGATCGAACAGGTAGGCAACAGAGCCGTCGGTGCCGAGATTGCCGCCGCATTTGGTAAATGCGTGGCGCACAGCCGCCGCGGTACGGTTGCGGTTGTCGGTCATGGTTTCGACCATGATCGCCACGCCGCCCGGACCGTAGCCCTCGTAACCCAGCTCCTCGACATCATCACCGTCGGATGCCCCTACCCCTCGCGCCACCGCACGATCAATGGTGTCACGGGTCATGTTCGCACCAAGCGCCTTGTCCAGCGCCAGACGCAGACGCGGGTTGGAACCAGGGTCACCGCCGCCCTGACGTGCAGCAACGGTCAGCTCACGGATCCACTTGGTGAAAATCTTGCCTTTTTTGGCATCCTGACGCTCTTTGCGGTGCTTGATGTTCGCCCACTTAGAATGACCTGCCATTTTTCGCTCCAGATTCTTTTTGAAACACCTTCACCTTTCGCCCCGAACAGCCCGGGCAAAAAGCTTCACTCAATAAGGGCAGATACAGGGCGTATCGACGATACGCCCTGCCCGGCATCACTCGGCCTTCGGCTGCTCGCGCAGACGGATGTGCAGCTCGCGCAACGCTTTGGCATCGACAACGCCAGGCGCCTGGGTCATGACATCGGCCGCGCTCTGGGTTTTCGGGAACGCGATCACTTCGCGAATCGATTGCGCGCCGGTCATCAGCATCACCAGACGGTCCAGACCGAAAGCCAGACCACCGTGCGGTGGCGCGCCGTATTTCAAGGCATCGAGCAGGAAGCCAAACTTCTCCTGCTGCTCGTCTTCGGCAATGCCCAGCAGACGGAAGACCGCCTGTTGCATTTCCTTGCGATGGATACGGATCGAACCGCCGCCCAGCTCGGTGCCGTTGAGCACCATGTCATAGGCACGGGACAGCGCGGTCGCGGGGTTGGCTTCCAGCTCTTCAGGCGTGCACTTGGGTGCGGTGAAGGGGTGGTGCAACGCGGTGAAGCTACCGTCGTCGTTTTCTTCGAACATCGGGAAGTCAACGACCCACATCGGCGCCCACTCGCAAGTGTGCAGCTTGAGGTCATTACCGATCTTGATACGCAGCGCGCCAAGGGCCTCGCTGACGATCTTGAACTTGTCCGCACCGAAGAAAACGATGTCGCCATCAACCGCACCAACGCGATCGAGGATGACGTTCAGATTGTCTTCCGGGATGAACTTGACGATCGGCGACTGCAAGCCTTCCGGCCCCTTCGCGCGCTCGTTGACCTTGATGTAGGCCAGCCCCTTGGCACCATAGATGCTGACGAACTTGGTGTAGTCGTCGATCTGGCTGCGCGCCATGCTGGCGGCGCCCGGTACACGCAGTGCGGCAACGCGCCCCTTGGGGTCGTTGGCCGGGCCGCTGAACACCTTGAATTCCACGCCGGTGAGCTGATCGGCAACATCCACCAGTTCCAGCGGGTTACGCAGGTCCGGCTTGTCGGAACCGTAGCGGCGCATGGCCTCTTCGAAAGTCATGTGCGGGAAATCACCGAACTCCAGGTCCAGGACTTCCTTGAACAGCTGACGAACCATCTTCTCGGTCAGACCGATGATGTCCTCTTCATTGAGGAAGCTGGTTTCGATGTCGATCTGGGTGAATTCCGGCTGACGGTCGGCACGCAGGTCCTCGTCGCGGAAGCACTTGGCGATCTGGTAGTAACGGTCGAAGCCGGCCACCATCAGCAGTTGCTTGAACAGCTGAGGCGATTGCGGCAGAGCGAAGAAGCTGCCCGGGTGTGTACGGCTTGGAACCAGATAGTCGCGAGCGCCTTCCGGGGTAGCGCGGGTCAGGATCGGCGTCTCGACGTCGAGGAAACCGTTGTCATCCAGGTAGCGACGGATACTGGTCGTGATGCGCGAACGCAGACGCAGCTTCTCGGCCATCTCCGGACGGCGCAGGTCGATGAAGCGATAACGCAGGCGTGTTTCCTCGCCGACGTCGGAGTACTCATTCAGCGGGAACGGCGGCGTTTCGGACTCGTTCAACACCTCGAGCTCGTAACCCAGAACCTCGATGGCGCCAGACGCCATGTTCGCGTTCACGGCACCTGCCGGACGAGCACGAACCTTGCCCACGACCTTGACCACGTACTCGCTGCGCACACGGTCGGCGGCTGCGAAACTGTCGGCACGATCAGGGTCGAACACGACTTGAGCCATGCCTTCACGGTCGCGGATATCGAGGAAGATAACGCCCCCGTGGTCACGACGACGGTGGACCCATCCGCAAAGGGTAATTTCCTGGCCTTCCAGACTTTCGTTCAGTTGGCCGCAATAATGGCTGCGCATCATGATGGTGTTTTCACTTCTCGTAATTCGAATTCGGTGGCGATTTCGCTCCTGGCTTGCGCTCAGTGGTACAAGGCACCGGCACAAGGCTAAAGCCAGCCCTGGCCCACGCAGAGTCACGCCCGCTAGCAAGACGGAGGATTATATAGAGTTAATTGGCACCGTGCAGCCGAACGAACCCATTAACGACCGGATAAGGTTGTGACCACCCCGCGCAGCCGCGCTGTTCACTCGCGCTGCTGGGGACAGCGCAGGCACGCCTGAGCGAGCCCGCAGAAATAAGGATAAAACCAAGCTAGACGTGGGAATTTTCCAGGCAGTCGCCCTTCAAAAGATGCGCCACACAGACAACACGAATCAGGCCACTGAAATTCTTTACCCCCCCGTACCGTAAGTGAACCTCCCGATCAATGTAGGACAATACCGCATTAACGGAGCATTCATTGGAACTGGCGATACCTGAAAGAATGTTCCAGTACACGTTCTCAAGACGCAGGCACGTCGCCAGACCGTTAAGCCGAACGGATTTGGAATGTGGCTGCGCCAGCGTCATATTGAAATCCTCGACAAAAAGATCATGGCGTATTTCCACCTCTCGATGTAACAACTTAAGTTCTCGCTCAGCACTTCGTAACACCATAACCGCCACCTTCGAATCATTGAGTTTTAAACACCAAAAGAAATATTCAAAAACAAATAAATGTCCCGATGTATAAAACATGATTGGCGATTTTATAGCCAGAAGCCCCTACACCTTATCACTGTAGGAGATGGCAACAGGAAATAGCGGAATATCGTTTAACCTTGAAGGGACTATGAAGAAAGCGAGGAGAACTGCAGCGCAGGACATTCGGGCCTTGAGCTGCCCGAGTGATTGCGCAATGAAGGCAGGTGACGAGAGGGAGGAACAGTTGAAGAGCGGGACGAGTGGCACTTGAAGCCACCCGCCCCTGGCCGTTACTTCGATTCAAGCATCGAGCGCAACATCCAGGCCGTTTTCTCATGAACCTGCATGCGTTGTGTCAGCAGGTCAGCTGTCGGCTCATCGCTAACCTTATCCAGAAGAGGAAAGATACTACGAGCAGTACGGACAACAGCCTCTTGACCCTGCACCAGACTTTTGATCATATCTTCAGCACTTGGCACGCCTTCTTCTTCCTTGATGGAAGACAGGCGCGCATAGGTCGAATAAGTGCCAGGAGCAGGGAAGCCCAACGCACGAATACGCTCGGCAATAGAGTCAACCGCCAGTGCCAGTTCGTTATACTGTTCTTCAAACATTAAATGCAGCGTGCGAAACATCGGCCCGCTGACATTCCAGTGAAAGTTGTGAGTCTTGAGGTAAAGCACATAAGTATCCGACAGCAGATGCGACAGACCGTCCACGATCGACTTGCGATCCTCTTCACTGATACCAATATCGATTGCCATGTTTCATGCCCTTTTAGTGAGGATTGAAAAGCAGTAAAGACCACTACTCTATCAAGAGAACCCGAATGGCGCAGCTTTCCGTTGGTGCGATGCTGCCAGCTGACAGCGACTCGCACCAATGCCACGGCTGTTCCAACGGGGCCGCAGCGGGCACCCGGCGCGGAAAATCCCCGCCAGCCTGTAAGAATCATCAGCAAAATCCGCCAGAGCCCTCTGTTTCGGCCTCTGCAGAGGCACTAAAGGACAGCGTGATGCCAAGGCAGGACAGGCGCCTGCACCATTATCGATTGCTGATTTGAGTAGGATCAGGCTTTGCTGTTAAATACACGGCGTGTCGCCAACGAGTTGTCATCCAGCGCTGGCACATAGGCCGGCCCAGCGTCCGTGCATCACGCCTCATCTTGTTCAGAAGCGTACCGGGCGTTACCAGCTATTTCTTGTAATCCTTCTTGCATGTGAGCTTTTTAAAATGTTGAAAATCGTCCACCTGGTAACGGGAGCAGCAGCCCTGTTGCTCTCTTTCATACCCAGCCTGCGTAGTGAAGCGGCATCTCTCTACCTGCAAAATCCTGACGCGATCTGCCTGGCTTTTCTAGGGCTGCTTAACCTGATACTCGCTCCGGTCATTCCTTACTGGAATCGAGGCCCGCGTCATAATCTGCAAAATCTGGTCAGTGCACTGCTTGTCATTGCGGTAATCGTACAAACGCTAACCTTGCTTGTTCCTCTACCAGGCATCGCAGGCCAACCCGCCATTCTGGTGAGCCTGGCTATCGCCATCGTAGCCGTCGCCCTGCACCTGGGTGTCAGCTTTTACAGGTCTTACACCCCTTCGTCCGCGCCGCAAAGCCACGACATGGGAAATCGTGATACCGGCACCGTAAAGTGGTTCAACACGTCCAAGGGTTTCGGCTTCATCTCCCGGGATTCCGGCGACGATATTTTTGTGCATTTTCGCGCCATTCGCGGTGAGGGTCATCGCGTACTGGTCGAAGGGCAACGCGTCGAATTTTCCGTGATGAACCGCGACAAAGGCCTGCAGGCCGAAGATGTCATTGCAGCCCTGCCCCGCCGCTAATTGTTTCAAGCAATAAAAAACC
>NZ_LKGW01000110.1:0-78613 GCF_001467335.1 Pseudomonas sp. ICMP 10191 | reverse complement strand
GAGGCTGGTTGAAGGAACTTAGTGTGCCAAGGGTGGGGACAGTTGGCTATTTTTGCAGCGCCTCCCTAGGCGCTTGTACTGCCCTTCGTCGAAAGCGCCCTTGCCCAGTTTTTCCCAAAACGTCGCGTATTCGACGCTGGACGCATATTCCGGCGTGCAGAACATACGGTGATGCCGACCCTGGACCTCATCCAGCCGATAACCGACGCAATCCAGAAAATTGGTATTGGCCCGCAGGATATTGCCTTCAAGATCGAACTCGATCATCGCCTGGGAACGGTCAATGGCCGTCAACAGCGAGTGAAGATCAAGTTCCAGTCCGGCCCGTTCCCTGTAGGTGCTTTCAATTGTGGTCGACATGTGGAAGTACTCTGCGAGTAAGCATCTGTGGAAGTATTGTTATAAAGCCCCGGTCTCTGCGAGCCCTGTCAGACACACCGATGTGCGGACTATGGAGGCTGCCGGTCAAGCCGGTTAATCGTCTTTTTCAATGCCTTCCATAGCGCAAACTTCAAGGCCGTCAAAGCCAGGTAGAACTATCGAAGTCATTCGGCAAGGGGCCGTTACATAAACATCGGCTTCAGTCAGATTAGCTTTAGCGCTGCCAGACCACTATTTAGCCACTATCAACGCACACACTTCCTGGCCCTACCGATCACCGGCAAGGACCGCTTCGTAAACCACTTCCGTCTCCTGCTGAAAACCGTTGCGTCATCAGGCGTAAAACCAGATGACGAGAATCACGGCCCCCGTCCATCCCAGGGTGAGCAAGAAAGAAAGCCCAGCAAGGCGCGGGTCCATGGAACTCCTGTTCTAGAAGGCTTGGGTAAGCAGAGCGCTGCATACGTAGGGATATATCGGCTGGATCACAGGTCTATAAACTATTTTCACCACCTTGAAACACTGCCGGCACAGGGGTCTTGCTCTGGATCAACGTCTGATAACCTTGCCGCCGATCACTTCGTAAAAAGACGCTCGTCGCAGAGGCAGCCATGGCCATGATTTTCCCAGCCGAACCACTACGGCCCGAGGATCGTTTCGACGCCTGGCAGGAGGTTGTGAGCTCGACGTATGGCTTGGTCACCAGCCAGCCGCTGACCGAAGCGCCGTTTGACGGCAGGCTGAATGTCAGGGATCAGAGTAGCGTTACCTTCACCCGTATCCAGTCTTCCCCCCTCCATTACCGGCGGTTGCAGCAAGACAGGGAGAGCGATCACTTCCTCCTCACGCTCTCTTTGTGTTCCGTCGCTATCGTCGTGCAGAACGACAGAGAGTCCCGGCAAGGCGCTGGCGATATCGTCCTTTACGATAGCGCACAGCCTTACGCATGCAGTTACCCCGAAGGTGACGATCAGATTGTGCTGGCGGTGCCCCGCAAATTGTTGCTGCAACACATGCCCACTGCCGAACGACTGGTGTGCCGCACGCTCGATGGCCGTTCGACGCTGGGCCGTGTTGCCGCAACCTTGTTGAATGAAGCCTGGAACACAGAAGGCTTATCGGACCCGCTGAGCGAGCGACTCAATGCATCACTGCTGGACGTACTGTCTACAGCCTTCGACTCGGTGTTCGGCGACACCGATATCCGGCAGCAGTCTCGTCAAATGCAACAACTGCAGCGCATCAAGCAGTTCCTGTTGAATAATCTACCCGACACAGGGCTGACGGCCGAAAGCATTGCTTTGGCGACTCATGTTTCGCCACGCACGCTCAATCGCCTGTTCGCACAGGAAGGCACCACGGCCATTCGCTGGCTCTGGCAGCAAAGGCTCTCGGCGTGCCATGACGCATTGCGCAAAGGCCACGTTCGCCGCGTCAGTGACGCTGCGCTGAATTTCGGCTTCAGCAACCTCTCGCATTTCAGTCGAGCCTTCAAAAACGCTTATGGCATCTCTCCTCAGCAGTTGCTGGGGCCACGATAAGACGATTGGCACCTTCGGCACAGCGATTGACCGTTCAGGCAAAGCACGCCACATCCGGGTCGAGCAGTATCACCGCCATGCCAATGAACGGTGACGAAGGAAAACCTCGATGACTACCCAACCCGATAAAACCCTGCGCCTGATCTTTCCCCAGTGGCAAGGTGGCAACAACGCGCCTTATCATTTTGGCGCACAGCTGCTGGCGTGGCTGGCACCGGACGCGTCAGGGCCCGTCGAGCACGTGGCCGTAACCGAACCGGATGACCAACCACTTGAACTTGAAAACGGCATCATTGCCCGCCATGCGCTGCTGGCCCAGCTTGGCATTGCACGGCAGCTGATCGACCGGCATCAGCCGGATCGTCTGGTGGTTCTGGGTGGCGACTGCCTGGTCGACCTCGCGCCATTCGCCTACCTGAACGAACGTTATGACGGTGACCTTGCCGTGCTGTGGGTCGACGCTCACCCGGACGTCATGACACCCAGAGACTTCCAGCATGTGCACGCGATGGTCATGGGCAATCTGCTGGGCGAAGGTGACAAGGATTTCGTCGATGCCGTGAAACGCCCGATCAAGCCGGCCAATGTGATGTACGCGGGCCTGCAGGAAATGCTTGAGGTCGAAAGCGCATTCATCAAGCGTCTCGGGCTGCGCAGCGCCGATGCACAGGCGCTGGCGCACTCCAGCGAACCGGTGCTGGAGTGGCTTGAGGAAACCGGTGCAAGACACCTGGCGATCCATCTGGACCTGGACGTGCTGGACCCGGCACTGTTTCGTTCTGTGCTGTTTGCCCAACCCGGTGTCCCTGCCAGTAAATTTGAAGGCGTTGCTCAGGGCAAGATGACTATCGAGCAGGTCGTTCGCTTGCTGACAGACATTGCCAGCGCCGTGGACGTGGTCGGCCTTGGCATCGCCGAGCACCTGCCGTGGGATGCTCTGGCGCTGCAGAACATGCTGACGAAACTGCCGCTGCTCGGCGACCGGCTGCCAAGCCACGGGAATGACTCCTGAACCAGCGATCAAAATTCAATTTATGCATATTTAAATACTTTATGATTATTTAATTTAATAATTAACATATAACAAAATAGAACTTCACTGTGGGTTTTTATAGGCATATCGTCATCCTATACCGACCCCTTTCTCCAGGCGGAGGTGCATCCACCTTTCTGAACCGTCCGGAGCAAAAACATGAGCAGACAACGACACCTTAAACTTGGCGCAATGGTCCACGGAGTCGGCCATGGCTGGGGCGAATGGCGCCATCCGCACGCACTGGCCAACGCCAGTGTGAATTTCGGCTTTTATCAGCAGCAGACCCAGTTGGCCGAAGCGGCGCGCTTCGATTTTGTGTTCATCGCCGACAGCCTGCACATTCACGAAAAATCCAGTCCGCATTACCTGAATCGTTTCGAACCGTTGACCATTCTCTCCGCACTCGCAGCCACCACCCGGCATATCGGTCTGGTGGCAACGGTGACGGTCAGCTACACCGAACCCTTTCAGGTAGCTCGCCAGTTTGCTTCGCTGGACCACATCAGTGGCGGTCGGGCTGGCTGGAATGTGGTGACTTCCTGGCTCAGTGGCACCGCTGACAACTTCAGCAAGGGCGAACACCCACCGCACGCCGTACGCTACCGTATCGCCAAAGAGCATATCGAGGTGGTCAAAGGTCTATGGGATTCCTGGGAAGACGACGCCTTCGCCTACGATAAGCAGAAAGGCGAATTTTTCACGCCTGGCAAACTGCACGCGCTGAACCACAAGGGCGAATTCTTCTCGGTGAAAGGCCCGCTCAACATCGCCCGGTCGAAGCAGGGTCAGCCGGTGATTTTTCAGGCAGGCACCTCCGAGGCCGGGCGTAACTTTGCCGCTCAGAACTCCGATGCAATTTTTGTCCACGCCGAGAGTTTCGATGAAGCGCGCGCCTATTATCAGGACCTGAAACAAAGGGCTGGCGGCTTTGGTCGCGACCCTCACGCGCTGTCGATTCTTCCGGGCATTCGCCCGATTGTCGGGCGCGATGAGGCTGAGGTGGAGAGCCGCTATCGCCAGGCCGTGGAGTTGGTGACGATCGAAGACGCCATTGTCGCCCTTGGCCGACCGTTCAATGATCACGATTTCAGCCAGTACCCACTGGACGAACCCTTCCCGGAACTGGGCGATCTGGGCTCCAACAGCCAGAAAGGCGGTTCGGACCGGATCAAGCAACTGGCCAAAGACGAAGGCCTGAGCCTGCGTGAAGTCGCCCTGCGCTTCTCCCTGCCCCGCCGTGACTTTGTCGGCACACCGGAACAGGTCGCCGACGCGATACAAACGTGGTTCGAAGCAGGCGCAGCCGACGGTTTCATCATCAATAGCGTCCTGCCGGACGGCCTGCAGTACTTCACCGAATGGGTGGTGCCGGTGCTGCAACGACGCGGACTGTTTCGCACCGAATACAGCGGCAATACGCTACGTGAAAACCTCGGCCTTGAGGTGCCGGTCAATCGTCATGCGAAGGCTGTCGCCCATCAATCTGACGAGGCGGTGGCATGACTCGACTCGTGATTGCCAGCCAGCTGGATGATGATTTCAATCAGGTGATTCGCGAGCGGCTTGCAGTGACCCACCCTGAAGCCAGGGTCATCGGCGTACCTGCCGGAGTGCCGAGCGATTTGCCCGGCGAGGTCAGCATTCTGCTGGCGCGCCCTATCAACGTGCGTGGTTATGAAGCCCCGGCCTTGCCGCCTCCGGGCTGGCCCTATGGCCTGAAATGGATTCAGGTGGTGTCTTCGGGTATCGACTTCTACCCAGGCTGGCTGTTCAACGGGCCGCCGGTGAGCACCTCGCGGGGCAGCGCGGCAGAAAACATCGCCGAGTTCTCGCTGGCCGCCATTTTCGCCGCAGCCAAGCATCTGCCGGATATCTGGGCGCATGACTCGCAATGGAACTTCACCGCCCTGACGCTGCTCAAGGGCACCACGCTCGGGATTCTCGGCTTTGGTGCCATCGGTCGCAGCCTGGCCAGCAAGGCCCAGGCGCTGGGTATCAACGTGATCGCATTGCGGCAAAGTTCGGCTCCGTTCGAGGTTGACGGTGTCGAGGCTGCACGCGACATTCATGACCTGTTCGTGCGCGCAGACCATCTGGTACTGGCCGCGCCGTTGACACCGGCGACGCGGCACATCGTTAACGCCGAGGTGCTGAACAGTGCCAAACCCGGCCTGCACTTGATCAACATCGCCCGTGGCGGCCTGCTTGACCATGAAGCGCTGCTCAATGCGCTGGATAATGGAAACATCGGCCTGGCCTCGCTGGACGTCACCGAACCCGAGCCCCTGCCGGACGGGCATCCACTGTACTCACACCCTCGCGTGCGCCTGTCACCGCACACCTCGGCGATCTCCAGCAACAGCCGTAACGAAATAGCCGACAGCTTTCTGGCCAACCTTGAGCGTTTTCTCAACGGGCAGGCCTTGCAGAATCAGGCTGATCGCCAGCGCGGCTACTGACACTCAGCGTCACCTTTAAATACCGAGCGTGCCATGCCCAACCCGATAAAACACACACAACCTGGCTACCGCCGTCCGCTGCTGGCAGGCCTGCTCGCGGCGTTGGCGCTATGTATCGCCCTCCCCGTCGAAGCACAGCAAACGTTGCGGATCGGTTACCAGAAGTCCTCCACGCTGATCACCCTGCTGAAAACACGCGGCACGCTGGAAAAAGCCCTTGCGCCACAGGACGTCACCGTCACCTGGCATGAGTTTCCGAGTGGCCTGCCGCTGCTGGAGGCGTTGAATGTCGGCAACGTCGATATCAGCGCGGATGTGGCGGACACCGTACCGATCTTCGCTCAGGCAGCACAGGCCAAGCTGACCTACTTTGCCCAGGAAGCGGCCTCGCCTTCCGCGCAGGCAATCATCGTCCACAAAAACTCGCCCGTGCAGCAGTTATCGGATCTGAAAGGCAAAAAAGTCGCTGTCACCAAGGCAGCGGGCTCTCACTACCTGCTGATTGCTGCGTTGAAAAAGGCCGGTCTGGCATTTTCGGATATTCAGCCCGCCTATCTGTCGCCCGCCGACGGCCGCGCGGCCTTCGAAAACAACAAGGTGGACGCCTGGGTCACCTGGGAACCCTTCCTGACCAGCGCCCAACGGCAATTGCCGACTCGCACCCTGGCTGACGGCAAGGAGCTGTCCAGCTACAAGCGCTATTACCTGACCGGCACCAACTACGCCAAGGACCATCCGCAAGTGCTCAGCGTGGTTTACGAGCAGTTGCACAGCGCTGGCATCTGGCTCAAAGCCAACCCGCGCGAAGCCGCCCAGGTGCTGAGCCCTTTATGGGGCAATCTGGATATCGAAACGGTCGAAATCGCCAACAGCCACCGCACCTATCAGATACAGCCGGTCACGCATGAGCAACTGGACGAGCAGCAGCATATCGCCGATGCCTTCTTCGCAGCGGGCCTGCTGCCCAAGGCGGTGGATGCGCAGGATGTGGAGGTATGGAAGCGTTAAAGCAGATTCGGCTAACGTGGTCATCCTAAAAACAGGGAGGCAGTGATTGAAAACTATTTTGGACAGTATTCAGTAAACGAACAACGTGCCATCATTTTGGATCCTAACCCAACGAAAACGGATTTATCGATGGCCCAGCAATATTTGACCCCAGCTCTGATCGGGCTTTTCAGCTTGCTGTTCTTGGCAATAGGTTTCTGGATCAGCAGCCTTGTTGCATCCAGCAAGCTGGCGCGACAAGTTTCAGAACTGCAAGCGGCTCACCAGGCAGAACATCAGCAACTACTTAACGATGCGTCTTTGGCACGGCAGCGAGAGGATCAGATGCTCCGTGAGCAGGATGAGCACCAGCACGCGTTGACGCAGGCTCAGGAGGAAATTGCCCGCCATCGGGATACCGAGAAACAACTGAGTGTTCAGTTGGGTGAGCTCAAGACTTCACTGGAAGCAGAAAAACAAAGGATGTCCGATAAGATTCAGCAACTTTCCGAGGCGACTACGCTTGCTGAAAATCGCAGTGTTGAATCGAACAAATTGAGGATGCAGCTAGGCGAACTCAAAATGGAGGTCGGCCAAGGTCAGGAGCAGGCAAATCAACTACAGGAGTTGAAGAACGCTTATACCATCTCACAGGCGCGCATAGAAAAAGCCGAGGAAGAATTCAGAAAACAGCGTGAACAACTGGGCCACGCTGCGGAGCAGAAAGAACAACTGGACGGATTACGCACCGCGTTGGTACAGCGTGAAAAAGAACTGAACATCACGCGAGATGAGCTAAGCCTTGTCAAACAGAGTCTTGCCGAAGTTAACATGCGCCACCAACGGGATCAGCACTCCGCTGCCGAGAAACTGCAGTTACTGGAAGACAACAAGGTTCAATTGAAGCAAGAGTTTCAAAATCTTGCTAATCAGATTTTTGACAGCAAGCAACAAAGCTTTTCCGAGCAGAGCCGTCAAGGACTGGACACCCTGCTTAAACCGTTCAAGGACCAACTCGACTCATTTCGCCAACGAGTAGATCAGGTTCACTCCGATACCGTTCAAGGACAAAGCTCGATGAAAAGCGAGCTGGTCAAACTGATGGAATTGAACGCGCAGATCACCACCGAAGCATCAAACCTTACCAAGGCACTCAAAGGCGACAAAAAGCTGCAGGGCACCTGGGGCGAGCAAAAGGTAGAGATGCTGCTTGAGCAGGCGGGTTTGCGTAAGGGCTTTGAATATCACCGAGAAGCCAACTTCAAGGATGACGAGGCAGGAAATAATCGGCCTGACTTCGTCGTCAATCTTCCCGAGGGCAAGCACATCATCATCGACAGCAAAATGTCGTTGGTTGCCTACACTGATTATGTCTCTGCCGAAAACGACGAAGACCGTACCAAGGCTTTATCTGCCCACGTTCTGGCTTTGAAAAATCATATCAACGGGCTATCTGACAAGAGGTACACCGATCTGAACGGTGTCAATTCGCCGGACTTCGTATTTTTGTTCATGCCGGTCGAACCTGCCTATTTGGTCGCCGCCGAGCACAGCCCAGGCGTTTTTCAGGCTGCCTATGAAAAACGTATCGCAATCATCACGGCCACAACGTTGCTGCCGGTGCTTCGCGTTGTTTCAAACCTGTGGAGTATCCAGCGACAGAACAGCAGCACTCTACAGCTCGCTAGCATGGCGACCCAAGGTCTATGACAAGTTGCGCGTCTTTGTAGAGAAAATGGATAAGCTCGGAAATCAGATTGCCACGGTTCAGAAAAGTTATAACGAAAGCATCACGACGCTTAAAGGTGATCACGGCAGTCTGACAAAGACCGTCGACAAGTTCGTGAACCTGGGTGTTACGGTGTCAAAGCGTCTACCAGCGTCTGCCATCGGGGAAGATGAAGAGCTGGAAAGCGAATTGGCGATACTACCGGTAGAAGGTGCGGCCAACACCTGAATGTTGGTTTAACCTGAGAGCGGCGTCACTGACTCCTCAGGAAGCACACCCGCTCGCATGGAGTGAGCATGCCCCCTCGGTCAGCGTGCGAATTCAAGCACGCGGCGGCCTGGGAAACGCTCCGCGAGCGGTTTCATAAGCCTGCGCGACACGCAACGCCAGGGCATCCTTGAAGCGCGGCGCGACGATCATCATGGCGACCGGCAGTCCGTCGGCCAGACCGGCCGGTATCGACGTGGCCGGGTGGCCGGTCAGGTCGAACGGTGCGGTGTTGGCCAGCATGTTCAACGCGCTGTGCACGTACTCTTCGATTGGCGCGTCGGCGGCGGTCAGCGTGGTGGCCACGAACGGCATGGTCGGCATCACCAGCACGTCGAACTGCTTGAAGGCTTCATCGTATTGACGGGTCAGCTCTGGCACCAGCATCCGCGCCTTGGCGTAGTACGCACCGTGCAGGTTTTTCAGGCTGTAATGCCCGGTCAGCGCCACGGCACGCACGCTGCTGGATAACGCATTGGCGTGTTCGCGACGCTTGGCGCCGAAGTAACTCATGATCTCGGGGTCGTAATAGCCGTCGACATTCATGCCATAACCGTTGCCTTGCAGCATCTGGTACGCCGCGCCATCGGTGGCGATGACATTCCACATGTCCAGCGCCACCCCGCGGTGCCACGGCGCACTGGCGTCACCGACCGTCGCACCGAGACTTTCCAGCTGAGCCACGGCGGCGCGAACCAGTGCGTCAACCTGCGGCTCGGACATGCCGGGAATCGCGAAGCCTTCACTCAGCAGGCCTATTTTCAGGCCCGCAACGCCTTGATCGAGGGTCGCGACGCAACTGACGGCTGGCGGGTTTTTCTGCCTTGAGTCGAGCCCGTCGGCGCCGGCGATCACATCGAGCATGATTGCGCAGTCGCGCACGTTATTGGCCATCGGGCCGACATGGTCGATGGTCCGTTCAATCGGGAAGGCGCCGGTGTAAGGCACCAGGCTATAGGTGGGCTTGTGTCCGACGATGCCGCTCCACGCCGACGGCATGCGGATCGATCCACCCTGATCGCCACCGATGGCCATGTCCACTTCCTGCAGAGCGACCAGCACGGCACTGCCGCTGGATGAACCGCCGGCGTTGCGGGTCAGGTCCCAGGGGTTTTTCACCGCGCCGGTGGCCGAGGTAAAACTGGCGCCGGAGAAACACAGGTCTTCGCACACCGACTTGCCAATGACCGTCGCTCCGGCGGCCAGCAGACGCTTGACCACCGTGGCGTCTTCGGACGGCACGTAACCGTCAAGGCTCAGTGAGCCGTTGGCCATCGGTACGCCGGCCACTGAGACGTTGTCCTTGATGACCACCGTTCTGCCCGCCAACGGGCCACTGGCAGCACCGGTGATGTGGGTCTTGACGTACCAGGCACCGTACGGGTTCTCGGCGGCAGCCGGTTTGCTGTGTTCGCGCAACGGCGCAGGCTGGGCGACATGGGCAGCGTACAGGGCATCAATGGCTTCGTAGGAACCCAGGGTTTCGTCTGCAAGACTGAGGAACGACTCCATCTGGCTGTCTGACAGGTCGTAGCCATGGTCCTGGGCGGCAATCAGAAAGTCGGCTTTGCTGGGGCGTTTTACGGACATGGTGTTCTCCAGATAACGGTAAGGACAGCCCGGGTTCAGGCAGTCATTGACTGGAGCCGCCTGCGCAGGGGCGCACAGGCCTGGGCTCGATCCGGAGGACGTCGTTGTCCACGCCGGTCGCCACGCGGTGTTCCATACCTGCCGGTTCAGGGCGTATGGCAACCGTCCACGCAGAAGAGGATCAGGCGTGGCGCCCGATACTCGAAGCTTGTCTGCAACCTGTCAGGAACAGGCTTGTTGAAACAGTTCATGGGCCTTGACCAGCGCCTCGGCGATTTTTTCCACCGGCTCGCGCTTGGCCATCGCCTGATCACGCAACGCGTTATAGGCGTCCGTTTCAGACAGGCCCTTGGTTTCCATCAGGATGATCTTGGCCTGCTGCACGGTACGCATAACCGCCATGCGCCCTTCCAGGCGCTTGACATGCTTTTCCCTTTCCCGCGTCTTGCGGGCCTGGCTGAGGGTGATGGCCAGAGCGGTCAGCAGGCCGAACGAGCGGACCGGCGACGGAATCACCGAGCAGGCGTTGAGCTGCACCAGCGCCTCGACAATGATCGGGTTTTCATAGGCGATCACCGGAATGATCGGTGGTGTCGAACTGTGCAGCAGCCAGGGTGTGTTGGTCGACAGGCTTTCCGGCGATACCGCCAGTACGATTACGTCAGCCTCGCTGTGCAGACGCTCGGGAATCGGCCATTGCACCCGCACCTGACAACCAATGCGCTGCAACTGAGCGATCAGGTTGCGACCGTCTTCGTCATCGGGATGCATCACCAGCACGCTGATATCGCGCAGGTCCTTGATGCCGCCTGCGCTGTCGTTGCGCAAACGTTTCTTGGCGGCACGCAGGGTCATGGACGCCTCCCGGTCAGGCTGGACCAGCCATTGAAGTCAGGCGCCACCGCATAAGGATCGGGCTTCAGCGCTTTCTGACTTTCGTAAAGGATGTCGAACTGCCCGTCGGCATTGGCACGGCCGATCCGCGAGTACAGGTAGGTATGGTGATTGTGTTCATCGATACGCACCCGTCCCTGAGGCGCGTCGTATTCCAGACCGCGCATGGTCTGCAACACACTCTCCACTTCGGTACTGCCTGCACGGGCGATCGCCTTGGCCAGCAGATGGACCTGAAAGTAAGCGGCCTCCCAACAGCGGTCGGTCACCTGATGCTGGCCAAACATTTCCCGATACTGGGCAATGCACTGGCGATTGAGCGGCGTGTCGATCGACTGGAAATAGGTCGCTGCCGAAATGTGCCCGGTGCCCAGATGGACGCCCATCTGCTGAATGTCGGTTTCGCTGGTAGTGACACTGGCAATCGGCATGACCGCTGGGTCGAAACCGGCATCAGCATAGGCCTGATACAAGTGGGCCATGGTGTCGCCGACCACTGTCGAAAAAATGAACGAGGGTTTCAGCTCTCTCGCTTTGACCATGAGCCTGGCGAAGTCCTCTGCCCTGGCGTTTTTCAGTGGCAAGTAGTACTCACCCAGCTTGCTGCCGCCCCGCTCGCAAAGCAGGTCGCTCATCAACCGGTTGGTTTCGTAGGGGTAGACGTACTCGGAGCCGATCATCAGCACGCGACTGCCGAAGTGATCGAACATGTAGCTGCCCAGTGGCACCGCATTGTGATTCGGCGTAGCGCCGGTGTAGATGATGTTGCGCGAATACTCGAAGCCCTCGTAGTACACCGGATAGAGCAGCAATGCGTTGTAGCGTTCGACGACAGGCAATACGGCCTTGCGCGCTGCCGAGGTGTAGCAACCGAAGAAAAACCGCAGGTTCTCTTCGCGAATCAGCGATTCAACATGCATGGCAAACAGCGCAGGCGTGGAATCCGGGTTGCGGGTGATCAGTTCCAGAGGACGGCCATTCACGCCCCCGGCGGCATTGATCTGATGAATTGCAAACTGTGCGCCGCGCATTGTTGAACACTCACCGGCAGCGGTGACGCCGGTATTGGAAAACAGACCTCCTATGCGGATCGACGGGTCAGTCATGCCTATAAACCTTTCACGTGAGATGAGACGCCCGCAGGTGGCCGGGAGCCTGAAAAGAAGACTGAGCGAATAACCGTGGATTCAACGGTGGCTCTCAGGCGGTTGTGCCTGGGGCTGGCGTGACGGCAGTGTCAGGACCAGTCATGCGAGGGGCCTTCCACACCTGCCGAGAATGGGCGTGTGGCAAGAGACCCTGCGAGGGTGTCGGGCAGGCTCATGCAGGGAGCGGGCCATACGTGACGCGGCGCGTCGGGGAGAAGCGAGTTCGATGGCGAAGACGGCCATGCATTCATGGGGTTTATGTTGCCTCGAACATTGCTTTCGCGAACTAGTTCGCTCCTGCAAAGCAAAATATCTCAGCCTATGCATGAGCACATATCGCGAAAAAAAAAGCGTCTTCCGCATCACGCTTTTGGTGCGCTAGAGCCCTGTTCGCGCCAAAGCGGCGCATGTCGGTGTGTGCGTGCAATAAATGCAGGGATGCTCTGCCTCAGGGGTTCGAAACGCGCGCCAACAGCCGTTTCGCCAGTTGGCATTGCCCTTGCTAAGTTCATCCTGAGACATCGCGCCAGCTGTTTGCCCTACGCCCCTCTCGGCAAGTAGGGAGACACCTCGCGTACGACTGGATCGGACGCAGTTGTCCCGCCAGATTCGGCACAAAAGCCTGACCTCCCGCCCATTGATTTGGCCGGGACGTCGGGCTTTTTTCATTCCTGGGAGATAAGTGAATGCACAACGACAAACGCCGTTTGATCAAGCATGCTCTGTTGCTGGGTGCGATCAGCCTGCTGCCGTTTTCCCTGATCGGTCAGGCGCAGGCGGACGAGACTGTGAAAGTCGGCATCATCCACTCGCTGACCGGCACCATGGCCATCAGTGAAGCCTCGGTGGTCGACGCAGAAAAACTCGCCATCGAAGAGATCAACGCCAGTGGCGGCGTGATGGGCAAAACCATCGAGCCAATCGTCGAGGACGGTGCCAGCGACTGGCCGACCTTCGCCGAGAAGGCACGCAAGCTGCTGGAAAACGACCACGTCGCAGTCACCTTTGGCGCGTTCACCTCGGCCTCGCGCAAAGCGGTGCTGCCAGTCTTCGAGCGCAACAAGGGCCTGCTCTACTACCCGACCTTCTATGAAGGGCTGGAGAAATCCCCGGCCATTATCTACACCGGTGCCGAAGCCTCGCAGCAGACCCTTGCCGCCGTCACCTGGCTGATGGCCAACAAGGGCAAAAGCGTCTATCTGGTCGGTTCCGACTACATCTGGCCACGCACCACCAACAAACTGGCACGGGCATCGGTGACCAAACAGGGCGGCTCCATCGTCGGCGAAGACTATCTGCCGCTGGGGGCCATCGAGTTTTCCTCGGTGATCAACAAGATCAAGGCGGCCAAGCCGGACATCGTGCTGTCGACCATCGTCGGCGGCTCCAACGTGGCGTTTTACAAACAGCTCAAGGCCGCGGGTATCGACAGCAGTAACCAGACGCTGATGGGGCTGGCGATCACCGAAGAGGAAGTCACCGGCATCGGTGCGGAGAACCTCGTTGGCTTCCTGACCTGCATGAGCTATTTCCAGAGCCTGAAAAACCCGGTCAACGAGAAGTTCGTCCAGGCCTTCAAAACACGCTACGGGCAGCAGCGCGTCGTCGGTGACCCGATGGCTGCGGCGTATACCGCAGTGTACCTGTGGAAAAAGGCCGTCGAGAAAGCAGGCAGTTTCGACGTGCCGAAAGTAATCGCCGCGTCCTCGGAACTGACCCTCGATGCGCCCGAAGGCGAGATCAAGGTGCACAAGGACAACCACCACCTGTGGAAGCGTGCGCGCATCGGCACCCTCAATGCGCAGGGCCAGGTCGACGTGATCTACGAGTCGGCACCGATCGAGCCCAACCCCTTTCCGAAACTCTGATCCCGGCACGGGCGCGATCCGCTTCGCGCCCGCTTTCGTCAATGTGCAGCAACAGGTAGCGACGGCATGACTCTCGATACGCTGGTAATGCAAGTCTTCAGCGGGTTCTCGCTGTTTTCCGTGCTGGTGCTGATGGCACTCGGGCTGACCATCGTGTTCGGCCTGATGGGCGTGATCAACATGGCGCACGGCGAACTGATGGCGATGGGCTCATACATGACCTACGTCACCTCCGTGGTGTTTCAGCGCTACTTTCCGGAGCTCATGGGCTGGTATTTCATCATCGGCATCGGGATGGCCTTTGTGGTGACCTTTGCCTTCGGTCTACTGCTGGAACGCTGCTTCATACGCTTCATGTACAACCGACCGCTCGACACCCTGCTGGCGACCTGGGGGCTGTCTCTGGTCCTTCAGCAGCTGTTTCGCCAGGTCTTCGGCCCCAAGGAAGTCAGCGTGCCCACCGTGCAGTGGTTGCAGGGCGCATGGAAAATCAGCGACGGGCTGGAGCTGCCCCTCAACCGGATTTTCATCATTGGTCTGACCTTCGTGATTGCCGCTGCGGTGTTCCTGTTCCTCTACCGCAGTCGCTGGGGCCTGCGCATTCGCGCCGTGACCCAGAACCGCGCCATGGCCGGTGCAGCCGGGATCAACACCGCGCGGGTCGACTCGGTGACCTTCGCGCTGGGCTGCGGACTGGCAGGCATTGCCGGCAGTTCATTCACCATGCTCGCCTCCACAGGCCCGGTCAGCGGTCAGCAATACCTGGTGGACACCTTTATCGTCGTCGTGTTCGGCGGCGTGGAAAGCCTGCTGGGCACCTTCCTTTCGGCGTTCGCCATCGGCCAGACCCAGGTTTCGCTGGAATACCTCACCACCGGCTCCATGGCCAAGGCGATCACCCTGCTGGTGGTCATCGTGCTGCTGTTCTTCCGCCCCAACGGCCTGTTCGCCACGAAAGTGAGACGTTGAGATGAATGACATGACTGAAAAGCCGACGCTGCGGCCGCAGGCCACAGTGCCGGGCGCAGGCAAGCCAGCGGGTGGCTGGTTGACGCTGATCGAGCGCTACAGCCTGATCTGGCTGTCGCTGCTGTTGCTGGTGGCGTTGCCACTGATACTGGGGGATTTTCGCCTCGGGCTGGCCGGCAAATACCTGAGCCTGGCGTTCTGCGCAGTGGGCATGGTGATGATCTGGGGCTACGGCGGCATCCTCAGCCTCGGTCAGGGGATTTTCTTCGGCCTGGGCAGCTACATGATGGCGATGTACCTCAAACTCGAAGCCACCGCCACGGATGAAGCGGCCAGCGCCCTCGCCGCTTTCTACGGTTCGGCACTGCCGGACTTCATGATCTGGAACAGCGTCGAAGCCCTGCCCTGGTGGTGGAAACCGTTCGAGTCGGCGACCTTTACCCTGGCTGCGATCCTGATCCTGCCTGCACTGCTGGCGTTTCTGTTCAGTTATGCCTACTTCAAAAAACGCGTGGGCGGCGTGTACTTCTCGATCATTACCCTGTCACTGGCCTCGATCATGTCGATCATGATCATCGGCCAACAGGGCTACACCGGCGGCGTCAACGGCCTGACCGATTTCAAGACCGCCTTCGGCCTGAGCCTGCAGACGCCCCAGACGCCCTGGATTCTCTACCTGATCACCACACTGTTGCTGCTGGCCAGCGTCGCGATGTGCGGGTTCATTCTGCGCAGCCGCCTGGGCAAGGTGATCGTGGCAATCCGTGATCGCGAAGACCGGGTGCGTTTCTCCGGTTACAACACTGCGCTGTTCAAGGCCTTCATTTTTGCCGTGGCCGCACTGATTTCCGCGCTGGGCGGGGTGATGTTCACCTTGCAGGTCGGCCTGGCGTCGCCCTCGCTGGTGGGCATCATTCCGTCCACCGAGATCGTCATCTACGCCGCGCTGGGTGGACGCCTCTCGCTGGTGGGTGCGGTGTACGGCACGCTGTTGATCGGCACGGCCAAAACCTGGCTGTCGGAAAACTTCGTCAGTTTCTGGCAGTACTTCATCGGTTTCCTGTTCATGGCCGTCGTGCTGTTCCTGCCCACCGGGCTGGCCGGACTGCTGCAGCGCCTGAGCAACAAGGGGGCGCAGTCATGAGCGCGATGTTACTGAGTGTCGAAGACCTGACCGTGTCATTCGACGGTTTCAAGGCGGTCGACAACCTCAATTTCTATGTCGAGGAAAACCAGGTGCATGTGGTGATCGGGCCCAATGGCGCGGGCAAGACCACCCTGCTCGACATGATCTGCGGCAAGACCCGCCCGAGTGCCGGCAGCATCCGCTTCAAGGACCTGCAACTGGCCAACATGATCGAGTACCAGATAACCCGCGCTGGCGTGGGCCGCAAGTTTCAGAACCCGTCGGTCTACGAAGACCTCACCGTGCGTGAAAACCTCGACATTTCCTCGCCGGACAAGCGCGGCATCTTCAACTGCCTGTTCGCCGGGAAGAACGCAGCGCTGAATGCCGAAATCGATCAGACCGCCGAAATGATCTTTCTCAAGGACCAGCTGGGACGCAAGGCCGGGCTGTTGTCCCACGGCCAGAAACAGTGGCTGGAGATCGGCATGCTGTTGATGCAGCGCCCGGAACTGCTGCTGCTCGACGAGCCCGTCGCCGGCATGAGCGCAGGCGAGCGGGAGAAAACCGCTGGCCTGCTCAAGCTCATCGCCAAGGGTCGCGCGATGGTGATCATCGAGCACGACATGGAGTTCGTGAAATCGGTGGCTGACAAGGTCACCGTCCTGCATCAGGGCAAGACCCTGGCCTACGGCTCGATGGATCAGGTGCAGAACGATCCTCGCGTCATCGACGTCTACCTGGGGCACTGAACATGCTGAATGTCTCTCACCTCAACGTGTATTACGGCGACAGTCACGTGTTACGTGACCTCAGCCTGGAGCTGGCGGCAGGCGAGTCACTCGCGGTCATGGGCCGCAACGGCATGGGCAAGACCACACTGCTCAGAAGCCTGGTCGGCATGTTGCCGACGCGCAGCGGCAGCATCACCCTGGCCGGGCAGGAACTGACCGGCAGCAAGAGTTACGAGCGTGTCGCCGCCGGGGTCGGTTTCGTGCCTCAGGGGCGGATGATCTTCCCCTACCTGAGTGTCGAGGAAAACATCCTGACCGGCATGCAGGGTGCGCCCGCAGCGCCAATTCCCGACTACATCTTCGAATACTTCCCGGTGCTGTTCGAGATGCGCCGACGCAAGGGCGGCAACCTGTCCGGCGGTCAGCAGCAACAGCTGGCCATCGCCCGGGCGCTGGTTTCCAACCCCAAGGTGTTGATCCTCGATGAGCCCACCGAAGGCATCCAGCCGTCGATCATCAAGGACATCGCCAAAGCCCTCAACCTGCTGAAAAAGGAACGCGGGTTTTCGCTGATTGTTTCCGAGCAGGTGCTGTCGTTCGCCATGGCGGTGGCAGACCGTTACCTGATCATCGAAAAAGGCGAATTCGTGCACAGCGAAGTCCGCGAAACCGTCGACCGCGAGCGCATCCTGCGCTACCTGACAATCTGAACAACGTACGGGAGCCATCGCCATGCTGATACTCGACCGCATTCTGGGCCAAGCCAGCGACCCTGCCCTCGCCGACCACCTGCATGACCTGAGCCATGCCGGTCAGGTCGAAACCCTGAGCCTGTCCGGCAGTGACATTCAGCGCCATCGCCTGCGCCTGGCCAGTGATCGGGGCACCGACTGCGCGATTCGTCTGGAACGTCACCAACACCTGCGCAACGGCTCGGTGCTGATGCTCGACAGTCAACGCGCCATCGTCGTGCAAATGCAGGATCAGCAATACCTCGACCTGCAACCACGCGATGCGGCGGCCGCGCTGGAACTGGGTTATTTCGCCGGCAACATGCACTGGGCAGTGCGCTTTGCCGGAGACACCTTGCAGATCCCGCTCAACGGCCCGGAAGCTGACTACCTCGAGCGTCTGGCGCCCATGCTCGCGGACGGCCGGGTGCAGCGCGCATGAACGCCTCGAGCAGCCTGTTGCTGGCCCTGCAGCAGGCCGACAGTTTCTTTCCCGGCGGTGCGGTGGCGTGGTCATGGGGTCTGGAAACGCTGGTCGCTGACGGACACCTCGGTCACGGCGAAATCGTCGCGCCACGACGCCGGCAACGAACGGTTCGCCATAGCCGCAGTGCCGAGGTACATGGCTTCGTCGAGGGCCAATTGCGCCATCGCTGGAACAGTTTTGATCGAGTGTTTCTGCTCGCCGCCTGGCACGCGGCCGATGACCAGCCGGCGTTGATGGCTCTGGACACTCAGATCGAAGCACTCACCCTGGCCGAGGAACTGCGCCAGGGCTCACGACGTGTCGGCCAGGCATTGCTGGGCGTGCATGTCGCGCTGGGCACATCGGGCGCGGCGTCCTATCAACAGCAGATTCTGGCAGGCCACACACCGGGCCATCTGCCCGTGGTGCAGGGCCTGCTCTGGAATCACCTGGGCATGCACCGCGATCACTGCCAACTGGCTGCCGCACACGCCTTGTGCACCGGGCTGGTCAGCGCCGCCGTACGCCTCGGGGTCATGGGCCACATCGATGCGCAACGAGTGCTGACCGATATTCAACCGCTGATCACCGAACTGCTGGCGCAGGAACCGCCTGAGCCAGACGACGCGTGCGGCTTCACACCCATGGCCGAAATCGCCGTGATGCGTCACGAAACCCAGGACCTGCGCCTGTTCGCCAATTGACCGGCCTTCTACTGACAGCTCTGGAGCCCCCTCATGTTGCTGACCCCTACCGAACTTGAACGACTCACGCTGTACACCGCCGCCGAGCTGTCACGCAAACGCCGCAGCAAGGGCCTGCGCCTGAATTTCCCGGAAGCCTCGGCCCTGATTGCCGACGAGATCCTCGAAGGCGCACGTGAGGGGCGCAGCGTCGCCGAGCTGATCGGTTTCGGCTCGACGATCCTCAACACCGATGACGTGATGCCTGGGGTCGCCGACCTGCTGCCGGTGCTGCAGGTCGAGGGCACGTTTCCGGATGGCACCAAACTGGTCACCGTGCATCAACCGATCCGGCCGGGCCGACTGCCGCTGGCGGTCATGCCGATACCGGGAGAGATTCTTTCACCTGACGGCGATATCCACCTGAATGGCGAGCGGCCGACCGCCACCCTGCGCGCGATCAATACCGGCGACCGACCGGTGCAGATCGGCAGTCACTATCACTTTTTCGAAGTCAACAAGGCGCTGGATTTCCCGCGTGAACGTGCCTTCGGCATGCACCTGGATATTCCCGCAGGCACGGCGGTGCGCTTCGAACCCGGCGAGCTGCGCGAAGTGCAACTGGTGCAGTTTGGCGGAACTGGCGACATCCACGGCTTCAGTGGCCTGACCAATGGCAACCTGCACGATCCGGCCTGCAAGCTCGCAGCGCTGGAGCGTGCCCGCGCCCAACTCTTCAAAGGAGCCTGAGGCATGGCAACGATGACCCGCAAGGAATACGCCGCCATGTACGGCCCCACGACCGGCGATGCCGTGCGCCTGGGTGACACCTCGCTGCTGGCCGAAGTCGAGTTCGACCACTCGGTGCCTGGCGATGAGTGTCTGCACGGTGGTGGCAAGACGCTGCGTGACGGCATGGGCCTGATGCCCGGGCACGACAGCGCTGACGGGGCCCTGGACATGCTGATCTGCAACGCGCTGATCATTGACCCGGTGATCGGCATCGTCAAAGGCGACATCGGTATCAAGGACGGCAAGATCGTCGCCATTGGCAAGGCCGGCAACCCGCAGATCATGGACGGGGTGCACCCGCAACTGATTTGCGGCGTCGCCACGACCGTACGCGATGCCGAGGGCTTGATCGTCACCCCCGGCGGTATTGACGTGCATGTACATTTCGACTCGGCGCAACTCTGCGATCACGCGCTGGCGGCAGGTCTGACCACACTGATCGGCGGCTCGCTGGGGCCGATCACGGTAGGCATCGACTGTGGCGGGGAATGGAACGTCGGCAAAATGTTGCAGGCCGCCGAAGCTTGGCCGATCAACTTCGGTTTTCTGGGGCGCGGCAATTCCAGCAAGCCTGAATCGCTGCTCGGGCAACTGCGTGGCGGTTGCCTGGGGCTGAAGATCCACGAGGACTGGGGCGCCATGCCGGCGGTGATCGACACCTGTCTGAAAGTCGCCGACGAATACGATTTTCAGGTTCAGTTGCACACCGACACCCTCAACGAATCCGGGTTTCTCGAAGACACGCTGGCGGCGATCGGTGACCGCACCATTCACATGTACCACACCGAAGGCGCAGGCGGCGGGCATGCGCCGGACATCATCAGCGTCGCTGGCAAAAGCAACTGCATCCCCTCCTCGACCAACCCGACCAACCCCTACACCGTGAACACGTTCGACGAGCATCTGGACATGATCATGGTCTGCCACCACCTCAATCCGGACGTGCCGGAAGACGTGGCGTTCGCCGAATCGCGGGTGCGCCCGCAGACCATCGCTGCCGAGGACATCCTGCACGACACCGGCGCCATTTCGATCCTGGGCTCCGACAGCCAGGGCATGGGCCGTATCAACGAGGTGATCTGCCGGACCTGGCAACTGGCGTCGAAAATGAAAGACCAGCGCGGTCGCCTACCGGAAGAAACCACAGCACTGGGCGACAACGAACGGATCAAGCGTTACATCGCCAAATACACCATCAACGCCGCGCGGGTATTCGGCATCGACAGCTACATCGGCTCTCTGGAGCCCGGCAAGCTGGCCGACCTGGTGCTCTGGCGGCCGGCCTTCTTCGGCATCAAGCCGGAGCTGGTGGTCAAGGGCGGCTTCATCGTGCACGCCGTGATGGGTGATTCCGCCGCCTCGCTGTACACCTGCGAGCCCTTGGTGATGCGTCCGCAATGGGGCGCATTTGGCGAGGCCAAACAGGCGCTGTCAGTCAACTTCGTCAACCGTCTTGCCGTCGAGGCCGACACCGCCACACGCCTGGGGCTCAAGAAGCAACTGCTGCCCGCGTTCGGCACTCGCACACTGCGCAAGTCCGACATGCTGCACAACGATGCCTGCCCGGACATCCGCGTCGACCCGCAGACCTTCGATGTGTATGCCGACGGCGAGCGCCTGCACTGCGAGCCGGTCAGCGAAGTGCCACTTGCGCAACGCTACATGCTGCGTTGAAACCCTCCCGCACAGGAACCCCGACATGAGCCTGCCTCTGAATGCATCCGCCCCGCACACCGACGCCCAACCTCATCCCGGCGCAGCGCGCGTCGGTATCGGCGGGCCGGTCGGCTCGGGCAAGACACGTCTGCTGGAACAACTGATCCCGCGCTTCATTGCGCGCGGCACCGAGCTGGCGATCATCACCAATGACCTTGCGACCCGCGAGGATGCCGAGCGTGTGCAGCGCAGCGGCCTGATCGATCCTCAGCGGGTTCGTGCGGTGGAAACCGGTGCCTGCCCGCACACGGCCATTCGTGAAGACCCGACCCTCAACCTGCAAATGGCCGATGAGCTGGAGGCGCGCTTCGGCAATCTCGATCTGGTGCTGATCGAATCCGGCGGCGACAACCTGGCCTCGACCTTTTCGCTGGATCTGGTGGACTACTGGATTTTCGTCATCGATGTCGCAGGCGGTGACGATATCCCGCGCAAACGCGGACCCGGCGTGCTGAGCTGCGACCTGCTGGTGGTCAATAAATACGACCTGGCACCCTATGTGGGGGTCGACCTGCCGCGTATGCGGCGCGAGTCGGCGCAGGCGCGCAACGGCCAGCCGGTGCTGTTTACCAACTGCAATACCGGCGAAGGCGTCGACGCGGTGGTTGAAGCGATAAGCCGTGCCGTGTTGTTCGACCGCACATGAACGCCCATCAATCGTCACTGCCCGCACAGGCAAAAAGCACGGCGCATATTGCTTTCAGCAAGGCGCCTTCCGGGGCCAGTTATGTGTCTCGTCAGGAAGTCGGCTACCCCTTCCATCTGGGCCGTAACCTGACTCTGCCACAAGACCCGCCCGGCATGGCGGCGGTCTACCTGCAGTCGTGCTCGGGAGGCCTGTTCGCCGGGGAACAACTGCACCTGCATCTGCACGCAGGGCCAGGCACACAAGTGCACGTCAGTACCGGCGCTGCGACGGTCGCGCACAGCATGCTTGAGCAGTCGGCGCAGCAGACCGTGACGCTGGTCGCCGAAGCCGATGCACTGCTGGAGTACCTGCCGATGGCCACCATTCTGTTTCCACAGACGCGGCTGCATAGCCAGGTAAACGTAACGCTGCACCCCGGCGCAAGAGTGTTGCTGTGCGACGCATTCTGCCTGCACACACCTCCAGGCAGCGAAGGGTTGCCCGACTTTTACCGCGCCGATCTGCAGGTCTACAGCCCGGCCGGAAAACTGCTGGCCGGTGACCGACTGGCAATGACCGGCGCAGACCTGCAACGCCGACTGCCTGGTGTGAGCGGTCAACGGCAAGCCTTGGCGACGTTCATGCTGGTGGGCCAGGGTTTGCCGATAGAGGATTTGAAACGGACGTTGCGCGAAGCGTTACACGACGTTGCCGATAGCTACCAGGGCGTCAGCGCATTGCCGAACGATTGCGGCGTGTCCGTACGCATGATGAGCGCCGATGCAGTGGCGTTGCGTAATGCGCTGCACCTGGCCTGGGCATGCGTTCGTCAGCAATTGACAGGACTTGCGCCACGGGTGCGGCGCAAGTGAGCAGTCAGGCCACTGCAGAGCACTTTCCAGGCTGAAACGACTTACGGCATGCCTTCCCAGCGCCGAAAAAGAACGCTGGCATTGACCCCGCCGAATCCGAACCCGTTTGAAAGGGCGTGGACGATTTGGGTCTCTCGGGCCACCATGGCCACCAGGTCAAGCCCTTCGGCAGCCTCGTCCGGGTGAGTGAGGTTCAATGTGGGTGGCACGATTTGGTCTCTCAGTGCCAGCACTGTGAAAACTGCCTCGATTCCGCCGGCCGCACCCAGCAAATGTCCGGTGGCCGATTTTGTAGAGCTGATGGCGACGCCTGATCGAGCGCCGAACAATGAACGAATGGCAGCCAGCTCACCCTTGTCACCGACAGGCGTCGAGGTGGCGTGGGCATTGATATGCTGCACCTCATCAACCCCTGCGCCACCTTGATGCAGTGCTTGTTCCATCGCCCTGCGGGCACCGCGACCGTCGTCCGGTCCGGCCGTCAGGTGATAGGCGTCCGCACTGGTGCCGTAGCCTGTCAGTTCAGCAAGCGGCGTCGCGCCCCGCGCCAGGGCATGCTCCAGTGATTCGATGACCAGCAGGCCCGCCCCTTCAGCCATGACGAAACCGTCACGGTCCCGGTCAAACGGGCGTGAGGCCTCTTGCGGCCGACCCGTAAAGCTCGTGGAAAGCGCACGAGCCGCAGCAAAGCACCCCAGCGTGACGCGATCGATGGCGGCCTCGGCACCACCGCAGATTGCAATGTCGGCCTCACCGCTTCTGATCAACCGCGCTGCGTCGCCAATGGCTTGCACGCCGGCTGCGCAGGCAGTCACGGGGGCGCCCAACGGACCTTTAAAGCCATAACGGATGGAAATCTGGCCAGCCGCCATGTTCGCCAGAAAAGATGGCGCAGTGAATGGCGACAGTCTGCGAGGTCCACGTGTATCCGTGACACGCACAGCGTCGGCAATAGCGCCAAAACCGCCTACCCCCGACGCAATGACGGTCGCCGTTCGCTGCTGTTCCACCTCGGAGTCAGGATGCCAACCAGCCTGCGCGAGCGCTTCATGAGCAGCGACGAGCGCGAACTCGATGAAGCGGTCCATCTTCTTGCGCTCTTTCATCGGGATCACGCTATCCGGGGCATACCCGGCAACCGGGTCTTCCCCAAGGGTCGGCACCTGGCCTGCGACTGAAACACCGGTGCCATCACTGACACTGCCCGGCAGCAAGCCGATGCCCGAGCGGCCACCCAACAATCTGTGCCATACCTTCTCGACTCCGCACCCCAAGGGACTGACTATGCCGCAACCGGTTACGACGATCCGCTTTTGGACATATTGATTCATGATCAGATCCTCTTCATCTCTGTGCCCGTTGAGGCGTGACTGCTGGAGTTTGGGGGTAGCGATCCTCTATCCGGACGGATTTTGAACCAGATCGAATACATGGCTGGCAGGAACACCAGCGTCATCACAGTCCCGCCGAGGGTGCCTCCGATCAGCGTGTAGGCAAGCGTCCCCCAGAACACCGAATGGGTCAGAGGGATGAACGCCAGGATCGCCGCCAGTGCCGTGAGCAGCACCGGGCGTGCCCGCTGTACGGTTGCTTCGACCACCGCCTGAAACGGGTCGAGCCCTTGCTTTTCGTTGTGGTCGATTTGCCCGATCAGGATCAAGGTATTGCGCATCAGAATGCCGGACAGCGCGATCAGCCCGACGAGAGCGTTGATACCGAACGGCTGATTGAACAAAAGCAGTGTCGGCACAACACCGATCAACCCAAGTGGAGCGGTGAAAAACACCATCATCATCGCCGACATCGAACGCACTTGAAGGATGATGATCAGCAAGGTGACGGCAATCATGATCGGAAACAGCGGGGCCAATGCCGCAGTAGCCTTTGCCGATTCCTCTACTGATCCGGCCTGCTCGATCCGATAGCCCTCCGGGAGGCTGTCGATGATCGGCTGCAGTGCTTTCATGATCACGGCGGAGACATCCGGCGGTTGCAGATCTTCCGCGATATCACCGCGCACGGTGATGGTCGGCACACGATCTCTACGGCGCAGCATCGGGTCTTCCATACGCACTTCAACCACTCCGGCCTGCGACAGAGGAATGCGCTGACCGGCAGCCCCCACCAGCGTGAAGCCCTCGATCTTCGCGGGGTCCAGGCGGATGTCACCCGCCGCCCTGCCCATCACTTCCACCGAGCGGATATCTTCGCGTACAGACGTGACAGGGATGCCCGAGAGCAGGAACTGTAATTGCCGGGCTGCTGCGCTCGAGGTCAGCCCGACGGCCTGCAAGCGATCCTGATTCAGAGAGAAGTGCAGCGTAGGCACTCGCGTTCCCCAATCGCTGTTGACAGTGCGCATCATCGGACTCGCCGCCATGATGGTTTCGACCCGACTGGCGATCTCGCGCAATGTGTCAGGGTCTGGCCCGCGCACGCGATACGCCACAGGAAACGGCGAATAAGGACCGAACACGAGCTGTGTGACCCGGACCCGGGCCTCAGGTGCAAGCCCGTTAGCAACGGCCTCACGAATCCGCAGCTTGAGCGCTTCTCGTGCGTCCTGGCTTTCAGTCAGTACAACGATTTTTGCAAACGACGGATCCGGCAGCTCCGGCGCCATTGCCAGATAAAACCGTGGCGAGCCCTGTCCGATGTAGGACGTGACGATCTTCGCGGCATCCTGCTGTTGCAGCCACGCCTCTACCTTGGCGGTGGTTACGCTGGTCTGCTCGATGGATGTGCCATAGGGCATCTGCACTTCGATCAGTACTTCCGGACGATCGGAGGTCGGGAAGAATTGTTTCTTGACCGCCCCCATCCCGAGAACTGCCACGACAAATGCAGCGATCACCGCACCCGCCACCCACCACTTCCTGGCAATGACGTGGGCCAGAACCCGTCTGAAACGATTGTAATGCGCAGTGTCGTAGATGGCAGCGTGTCCGCCTTCAACCGGCTTGATTTCCGGCAGCATCTTCACCCCCAGATAAGGTGTGAAGACCACTGCAACTATCCAGGAGGCAATCAAGGCGATGCCGACAATCCAGAACATGTTGCTGGTGTACTCACCGGCAGTCGACTGCGCAAAGCCGTTCGGCATGAAGCCGATAGCGGTCACCAGGGTACCGGCAAGCATGGGCGCTGCGGTGTGGCTCCAGGCATAGGCTGACGCCTTGATCCGGTCGTAGCCCTCCTCCATCTTCACCACCATCATTTCGATGGCAATGATTGCGTCGTCCACCAACAGGCCCAGTGCCAGGATCAATGATCCCAGGGTAATCCGGTCAAAGTTCTTGCCCGTCGCTTCCATCACCACGAAGACAATGGCCAGCGTGAGCGGTACGGCTGCAGCGACCACCACACCGACTCGCCAGCCCATGCTGAGAAAGCACACCAGCATCACCACAAGCAGGGCGACGAAGAACTTGATCATGAACTCGTCAACCGCCGAACTGATGTTCACCGACTGGTCAGTGACCTTCGAAAGCGTCATTCCCAATGGCATGCCTTGATTGATTCTGGCTGTTTCCGCGTCCAGCGCCTTACCCAGGTCCAGACCATTCCAGCCGTCGCGCATCACGATGCCCAGCAACAGGGTCGGCTCGCCCTGATTGCGGACCAGAAAGGTCGCGGGGTCTTCGTAGCCGCGTTCCACTGTCGCCACGTCCTGCAGCTTCAGCGTTTTACCCCGCGCCACAATCGGCGTGTTGCGGATTTTCTCAAGGGTGTCGAAGGCACCGTCCAGACGTATAAACACCTGCGGCCCGCTGGTTTCAATCGAACCGGCGGGGGTCAGGACGTTCTGGTCGTTGAGCGCCGAAAAAATGTCCTGGGGAGCGATACCCAATGTTGCCAGCCGCTCGTGGGAGAACGACACGAAAATTCGTTCGGCTTGCTCGCCGATGATATTGATCTTCTTCACGCCCGGCACATGCAGCAGACGCTGGCGCAGTGACTCGGCATCGCGTACCAGCAGCCGCTGCGGCTCACCTTTTGCTTTCAACGCAAACAGCGCAAAGGTCACATCCGAAAATTCATCATTAACCAGCGGACCAATAACCCCCGCAGGTAACGACTTCGCGGCATCACTGAGTTTCTTGCGCGCTTGATAAAACTCTTCCTGCACCTGAGAAGGTGGGGTCTTGTCCTGGAATGAAACCATAGTGAATGCCAGACCCGGCCGGGTGTAGGTCTCGCTACGGTCGTACCACTTCAATTCCTGCATGCGTTTTTCAAGCGGCTCGGCGATCTGATCCTGCATCTCCTGAGCGGTTGCGCCAGGCCACGCAGAAATAACGGTCATTTGCTTGACGGTGAAAGGCGGATCTTCCGCACGCCCCAGTTTGAAAAATGAAAGCGTACCGGCCACGCCGATCAAAACAATCAGAAACAGCGTAATGGAGCGTTCGCGAACCGCCAGTGCAGAAAGGTTGAAACGTCCCGGATTCATGGTCGCGCCTCAGCGGTGATACTACCCTGCTGCACACGCACTTCTTCACCGTCATGAAGTAAATGCGTGCCCAATGCCACGACCTGCTCACCGGCCTCTAGACCACCACTCACGTTTGCCGAATCGTCACTCACACCCAGCAGTTGCACAGCGCGCCAGGTGACTTTTGCAGGCGTACCTGCGATGACCCAGACACCAGGGCCTCGACCCGGATCATGCAGAGCGGCAATGGGTATCGCCAGCGACTGCCGGGCAGGCTTGCCAACAGCGATATCGAGGGACACCGTTGAACCCAGAGGCGCACTGACGGTTGAACCCTCAAGCACATACCTGGCTTCAAAGGTACGCGTCAGCGGATCTGCTGCGTCAGAGAGCAGCCGCAGCCTTGCCGGTATGACGCTCGCACTGTTTCCATACAGTCTGGCCTCAGCCCGATCACCCATCGCCGGCCGCAAGGTTTCAGGCAGATGGACAATGGCTTCGCGTGGCCCGGCCTTTGCCAGCCTGACCACGGGCTGGCCTGCGCTGACGACCTGCCCAGGCTCGACCAGGGTGTCGACCACCACGCCGTCGGCGTCCGCCAGTAAAACGGCGTACCCGGTTGCGTTACGTGCCACGCTGGCCTGCGCTTGAGCCGCATTCAGTTCTGCCTTGGCGGTGTCGGCCAGGGATTTGATCCGGTCGTAGGCGGAAGCGGATATCGCACCAGCGACGACCAGGTCACGGTTGCGCGCTTCGTCATCTGCAGTCTGCCTGGCTCGCGCCACAGCGGCGGCAACCGCCTGCTGTTGGGCCTGAGCCTGAAGCCCAAGGTCAACGGGGTCCAGGCGCATCAGTGGCTCACCGCGCTTGACGGTCTGGCCGGTATCAACCAGGCGCTCGAGCACCTTCCCGGAAACCCGAAACCCCAGGTCGCTCTGAACCCGAGCGACCACGACACCTGTGAAAGAACGGAAGGCTTGATCAGCATTTGCAACAGTGGCCGCCCTTACCAGCGGCGGCTGGGTACGTGGATCGCGCACCCCGGACGACTCGCTGCACGCAGTCAGAAAGAGAGGCAATAACAGCAAGGCAGTGGTTTTGGGTCTGGACAGGAGCATGGGATCCCTTACTTGAAATCAAGTGAGCAGGGAAACGATTCTCCGTAAAGTGACCAAATTAGTCAATGGTCACAGCTTCATGGTGCCAGACTTCGCAGTATCAACGCCGACAGCTGGACCGGAGCCGTCGACACAATGTCGAGGTTGTATTGCAATTGCACCGGGTTGATGTACGGGCGCATGACCAGGTGAATGGCTTGAACGGCCTCGTCCAGAGGTGTCTTGCGCTCGAACTCTCCCGACTCCCTGCCTTCAAGAACGATTTGCTGGATGAGCTGGCGAATACGCTCGTCGTGCGCGGCAGCAGAAGGCCACTGATCGCGGCCTGCGACAGCGGCTATGTCATACAGCTTCCGGTCGTGAAAAAACAGATCGCTACCGGCTTCCACAAGCGAGCGGAACAGGCGGCGCAGCCTTTCGGAGGCCGTTGGCGCCTCGCTGATTGCCGAGTTCACCAGCGCCATGATCATGGCCAGCCGGTTCGAGCAAATCACTTCGCCAATGGCTTGCTTGGAGTCAAAGAACTTGTAGATGTAGGCCTTGGAAAAACCAATGGCTTTGGCCAGATCGGAGACCGTGGTTTTCTCATAGCCGTAGTGGCCGAAATGCTGTGTTGCCGCTTCGACAACCTGATCGCGAACGCTGTGGTCGGAGGGACCGCGCATTGGCGATGTTTTGATTTGATTAGTCATGTTTCCAGCTTAGCTATGTGAACACTCGTTGACAACAAGTGACCAAATCGTAATATAGTCACAACCTGATCACCTCAAGGAATTTCCATGCGCCCGATTTGTACTTATGTACTGGTCATGAGCACCGGCCTGCTGTCGGGCTGCGCCGTGGGCCCGGATTACCAGCGCCCGGATGCGCCCCTGCCTGACCGTTATCTGACTCAACCACATGGCGCTGCGAATATTACCGCGCATCCGCCTGTCAGTGCCGCGTGGTGGGACGGTTTTGATGATCCGTTACTGAGCAGCTTCGTGTCACGCGCACTGGCGCAGAACCTCGATCTCGCTCAAGCCCGTGCGCGGTTTGCTCAGGCACGCGCCGGAGCAGATGCGGCAACCGCCGCCCTGCTCCCATCGGGCAACATCGATGCACAGACAGCTCGCGCGCAGCAATCGGTAGAGACTCCACTCGGTCAGGTCCTGAACTCGACACCTGGCTACGATCGTTATGGCAATTCCTATGAAGCCAATCTGACGGCAAGCTGGGAGCTGGACGTTTTTGGCGGTTTGAGACGCAGCCGACAGGCTGCACTGGCTGAATATCAAGCTTCGCAGGCAGGTGTTGCGGCTGCCAGGCTGGCTGTGGCAGCCCGGACCGCTGATACCTACATCACCGTCCGTGGTCTGCAAGCCAGACTGGCAATCGCGAACCGACAGGTTAAAACCCGGCAGGACCTGCTGGAAAAAGTCCAGCTCCTTCATGAGCGTGGTCTGTCCCCGGAATATGAAGCTCGTCAGATCGAAGCGGAGCTTTTACAGGTGCAGGCAACAGTGCCTATTCTGCAAACAGGTCTCGACGCGGCGATGAACGCGCTAGATGTGATGTTGGGCGTGCCGCCTGGCACTCACCGGAGCTCTCTGGCTGAAACAGGTCGAATCCCACACGCACCCGAGCTCACGTCGACAGGAACGCCAGCCGATCTTCTCCGTCGCAGACCTGATCTGATCGTGGCCGAGCGGCGCCTCGCCGCTTCGAACGCACGTATCGGCGTGGCGATCAGCGAGTATTACCCCAAGCTCTCACTCAGCGCACTGCTGGGCAGCGCCACAGCCGTGTCGAGCGGCAACCTGTTTAGCGATGGTGCCAGTCAGTCAGCAGGTATTTTGGGGCTTCGCTGGAGGCTTTTTGATTTCGGCCGGGTGAACGCCCGGATCAGACAAGCCAAAGGACAAGAGGCAGAAGCTCTGGCGGCTTATCGACAGTCAGTTTTGCGCGCCACTGAGGACGTTGAAAACGCTTTTTCTTCGTTGATCAGCCGCGAAACTCAAGCTGCAATGCTGGGTAAAGGAGAAACTGCACTTGCTTCAGCCCGGCAATCCTCATTTGCAAGCTACAGCAAAGGTGCTGCCAGTTTGATCGAGGTTCTGCGCGCTGACGAGAAATTGCTGCAGGTCGCTGACGCCAAGGCGCAGGCACAGGTCGAATCCGCACAGGCGGCGGTCGCCGTCTTCAAAGCGCTGGGTGGTGGTTGGCAAATGCCTTCCACCACTTCACCTGAAGAGAGGATGCCTACGCTGTAGGTGTCACCAACGAACGCATCCTTTCAGATCAGGCGTACTCAGCGATAACGTTCAAGCCAGTGAGCGTAAGGCGCCGGCAAGGTCCAGGCCGACTTTTCAACGCCCAGTTCTTTCGCCGCGAAATAGGCCCAATGAGGATCGGCCAGATGCGCACGGCCAATCGAGACCAGATCGAGCTGGCCTGACTTGACCGCCTCTTCAGCCAGCTTCGGCTCGCCGAAGCCCCAGGCGCTGGTCACTGCAATATCCGCTTCACGACGCACACGCTCGGCGATCGGTCCCATGAACGCAGGCCCCCACGGAATGTTGGCGTCCGGCGTGCTGAAACCGACGCTGACGCTCAACAGATCCAGCCCGCCAGCCTTGAAGCGGCGCGCCAGTTCGATTGACTCGGCAAGCGTCTGCTCGTCGCGACCGTCGTATTCGATCACGCCAAAACGTGCGGTGAGCGGCAGGTTCTCAGGCCACACTTCACGCACTGCGGCCAGGGTTTCCAGCAGGAAACGGCTGCGGTTATCGAAGCTGCCGCCGTACGCATCGGTGCGTTGGTTGGAGTGCTCGGAGAAGAAGCTCTGCCCCAGGTAGCCGTGGGCAAAATGCAGCTCGATCCATTCAAAGCCGGCATCGCGGGCGCGACGCGCAGCATCGACGAAGTTCTGGCGAACACGCGCGATGTCGTCCAGGGTCATGGCGCGCGGGACTTTCGGCAGGTTGGCACCGAACGCAATGGCGGACGGAGCGATAGTGTCCCAGCCACGCGAATCGGAAGCAGCGATGTGGTCATCACCTTCCCATGGACGATTGGCACTGGCCTTGCGACCCGCGTGTGCAATCTGAATACCCGGCACGCAACCTGCGGCCTTGATGGCTTTGACGACAGGTACGAATGCCTGTGCCTGTTCATCGTTCCAGATACCGGTGCAACCGGGAGTGATACGTCCTTCCGGCGCAACGGCGGTAGCTTCGACCACCAACAGACCAGCACCTCCACGTGCCATGCTGGCCAGGTGCACGTGGTGCCAGTCGTTGATGACACCTTCGGTTGCCGAGTACTGGCACATCGGAGGAATGGCAATTCGGTTGCGCAGCGTAACGTCTTTCAGTTTGAAGGGTTCGAACAATGCAGACATTGGAAAGCTCCCGTAGGCCAGATGACTTTTGATTTCAGTTGTTCGATGGTAATCGAACTATGGCAATAAACGGAAGCCTTGATATCATCCCCTCCATGCGAACCTTCCAACACCCCGATCCTGAAGACCTAACACTCGAACGCTTACTCTATGCCTTGAGTGATCCCGTTCGCATGGGAATCGTGCGCTGCCTGGCCGGCGTCACAGAAGCCACCTGCGGCGAACTGGACGGCGGACGCCCTAAATCGAGCATGTCCCATCATTTCCGTGTGCTGCGCGATGCCGGGCTTGTACAGACGCGCAACGTGGGCACCATGCACATGAACTCGCTACGCAAACAGGTGCTTGAGAGCCGGTTCCCGGGTCTGCTGGACAGTATTCTGGCTCAGCATTGATGTGACAAGGCATCAGCCCTGAGACAGCCTGCGCTGCCATTTCATTGCATGAATTTCGATGCGCTGCTCGTCAGTTTCATTCCAGGTCACCTGAAAGCCGGCAGTTCTCAACGCTCCGCACACCTTTTGACCAACGCCGACGCCTTTCAAGGGATCATCATCTAGCGAACCGAAAGCGATCATCAGCTCGCCGCCTTCAACCACACGCTCGACATCTTGCCCGTGATAGAAACAGTAGCCATGATAATGACCGTCTGGCGCGTCATGATCAGCCTGGGCAACCTCCGAGTATCCATCCGACATCGTGTAACCCGCGTTGGACAGCGCACAGATCCCCGCTTCATGCAGATGGTAAAAAACAACGTCCAGTCGATCACAATCGGTGATCTTCGGCCAGAGGCGTTCGGCTTCGAGCTTTTGCTTAAGCTCCTGCGCAATAAAGGCTTTCAGCACCGCGACGTCGCAATCGTCGTCAATGATGTCTTCGATCATCTCATCCATCTCTTGCGCACTGTAAAACCCGGACCAGACCCAGATTTTGATGCTGTCAGTAACATACTGTTCACTTTCGTTCATCGGCGTGTCTTCCTTGTGAAATTCAAGCGGACAGCGTGGGGACGGTCAGGCCGGATCATCGCGCGGTTGCAGCCACTAACTATGTTTTATGGCGAAATCCCACTCACCAAAACATGCTGACTCATGCAAGACAGGCAAAGTTTCGACGGAGTCGAGAGACAGCTCATAAACCAAGCGGGTGCAATCGCCATTCGCTTCCACCAAGCCTGTGAAGCCCATTGAATAAAGTCCTGATGAGACTTCAAGGTAGTCGGCGTTGCCGAGCCCAAGAGCACGCTGATCTTTGAAATTCAGGAAGAATGCAGGATCCCAGTCCATCAGCGCATACAGATCTGCAACCACCAACACACCCGATTCGATTCTCAATGGAATACCGTTGTGCTGAATAACCGCTCCGGGAAGCTCGATTGGCAAATCGTCGCTCTTTTCACTCAAGCGAAACAGATAGTGCGCTTCAGGAATTTCATACATCGGCAAGACCACACCAGCTTGTACGGCCACCCGCCCCACTTCACTCTCTTCGATGAAAAACGCAAACAGATCGCCAACTTCCGGGCAGTACGCTGCGGCAAACCGGCACAACACAGCCGGATCAAAGATGACCGCCCCAGCAGTGAATGTCTCTATATTTGCCTGATTTTTCATAGGGCTATCCGATGTACGTATTGATCAGCGATGAATAATTGAGGGCTCAGGGCGTCTCAGGGCTGATGGGGGAAATTGCCACGAACGTATAGGTCAAGTAATCCGGTCACCCATGATGGGGGGGCCTGGATCGCCAGGTGATGAGCGATCAAGCCAAAGTCATCGGAGACATAGCCGGCAAGATCGGCATTTCGCGAGATTGATAAGACCTCTTTGAATACATGCTCTCTGAGCAGGTTGATCGACTCAGTCATATCACGAGCTAAAGGTGTTGCCTGCAAGGCGACATGATGCAGGGTCCATAACTGATCAAAAAATTCATCATCCCTGGCATCAAGCACTCGGTCCCAGTCAGCCTCACAGGCACAGAGCGTTTGGAAGAATGACGGTGGGCGAACCAGCTCCCATAACCCGTCCAGATTATCGGCACTCACAAGACCAGCATCCGCAGAACCAGAAAGGGAACATGGTTCAGGTTTGTATCACTCATAAGATAGTTCTCTAGCCTATTCGCTGTCAGATGGGTAGCTTACCAAGCCCATTACGAAACCTGGCTAACGGACAAAGGGCTCACTACTCTTCAGCCTTTCCAGCGCGAGCATCATGCAGAGAAATGAATCAACATTTCTACACGACAGCAGAACGCATCCAGCAATTGCGGCAGCTCGAACGCGGCCTTGCTAACCTGGTCCCCTTCTCAATACGTATGGGACTTGCACAAACGCCCCATTATGAAGATGCACTACGTCGCACTAGGATCCTGCTGGAAACCGGTTTTAATCAAGCAGACCTGACCAGCCTGGCACGCGCCATTCCGGACGTTTTTCATCGGGGTCGAGACTGGGAAGCACAATACCTGGTTAAAAAGCCGGATGGTTCCTGGGGCTTTTCCGAAGAATACCTGAACATTCAAGCACGGCTTGGTCCCGTCATGCAGGCGGTCGATGCCTTGCGCACGCTTGGGTATTACTGAGCAAGCAGCACCGCATAAAGGCCCGGCGGACACCGACTATGAGCAATCATAAAAACCCCGGGATTAGCCATCGACTAATCCCGGGGTTTTCAGCAGCCTAAGCGTGTTTACGAGCAGTCCTCAGACCTTAAAGCCGAAACTTGCCCACTTCCGTCTGAAGGCTGGTGGCGAGGGTCTTCAGGCCGCCGCTGGTCTTGAGCAGTTCCTGAACCGACATGTTGTTCTGTTCAGCCATTTGCGCAGAACGCTCGACGTTACGCGCGACATCCTGGCTCGCTGCGGTTTGCTCACGCAGCGCGAAGGATATCTGGTCGACCACCTGCAGAACCTTGCCCGAACTGTCGCGAATCTCGATGATCGCTTGACCGGCGGTGCCCGCCATTTCGACGCCTTCGTTCACTTCCTGAACGCCGCTACGCATGCTCTCGACGGTCTCCCGTACGCCCGCCTGAATTTTCTCGATCATCCCGGCGATTTCCTTGGTGGATTTGCCAGTGTTCTGCGCCAGCAGGCGTACCTCGTCAGCAACCACTGCGAAGCCACGGCCTTGCTCACCGGCCCGAGCAGCCTCGATGGCAGCGTTGAGAGCCAGCAGGTTGGTCTGGTCGGCAATGCCCTGAATCACGCTGACGATCGATGAAATGTGCTCGGAGTGCTGACCCAGGCCTGCGACCTGAGTAGAAGACAGCTGCACGGTCCGGGCGATGCCATTCATGCTGGACAAGGTGTTTTCGATGACCTGCGCACCATCTTTCGACTGCTGCCCCGAACGGCTGGCGAGTTCATGCGCCTCGTCGGCGTTTTCGGAGACGTGATGGATGCTGACGGTCAGTTCTTCGATCGTGGCCGCCATCGCCGAGGCGGACGTCGACTGTTCCTGGATCGCACCGGACAGTTGCTCGGACGCACCGGAAATCTGTTGTACGGCAACGACCAGTTGATTGGCGGCCTGGCTGATCTGTTGAATCATCTCGCGCAGACGATTCTGCATACGATCAAAAGCTTTCGGCAGTTCATCGTGACTGCTGGTGTCGATCACGGTATCCAGCTTGCCATTGGCAATTGCTGTTGCGGCATCAATGGCCAGTTGCAGGCGCGCCGTGGTGCTGCGTCCCAGTGCCGCGGCCAGTATCATCGCCAGAACGGCAGCTGCCAGGCCACCGCACATCAGGATCATGATCGCGAGCCGCTTGGCATCCGCCATTTCCTGGCTGCGTTGAAGCAGCAACTTCTGCTCGGTGCCGCTGATCTCAGCCAGCAGAGCGCGCATGCTGTCCATTTTGGCTTTGTCAGCCCCCGAGGTGATGCGTGCATCCAGTTCATCATCAGCCGCATTGCGTGCTGTCAGATCGCGGCGCAGGGCGATGATCGGATTGATATCCTCGTCAAGCCAGCGCTTCTGGGTTTCACCCAGTGCAGCCAAGCGGCGCTGCTGCTCCGCATTGTCGGCTGTCAGGCGCTTGAGCGAATCGAGCTCTTCGGTGAAGCGCTTTTCCCCCGCCACCAATGGCTCCAGAAACGCATCCTTCGAGGCAATGACAAAGCCGCGCATGCCAGTTTCGATATTGATCAGCTGTTCAAGGGCAAGTTGAGCTTCGCTCAGCACTTGGTACGTATGGACATTGCTGTTGGTGGCTTCCTCGACCTGCTCGAAGCCTCTGTAAGCACTCGCGACAAGGACGGCGATAAATACGATGATCGCGGCAAAGCTGAAGTAAAGCTTTTGCGAGATGCTGAGTTTGCTGAACATGATGTCGATCCTGAACATAGCCGTTCCGTGGCTTGCATGGTGGGCGTTATCGCTCGTAAAAATGGGCTGAACCAACTTTTATGATTGATGTCATTGAGATATTACTCATGTCGCCCGCCAGCTCAGTAACTTTAGAGACCGTCATTTCATCAAACCTGAATAAAGGCTCTAATTCCACCCAACCTGTTGATATTAAAGGTTAAAAAATTTTTATTACACTCGGCATTTCATTCGCTGTACAACTCAAAAAACTTGACGGTCCAGTTTTTATGACGTCAATTTTTTGCCTCTGATAGTCAAGGCATGCTCTGATCGCGACAACTCAGATGTCGCTGCACAACAAGTAATGCCAGGAAAAAGTAATACTTTATTCTTCCACTCCCATTGGCTGTATGGTCCGGCAAACGCATGCTGACGCTCTTGAAAGTGGCACTTTTTGGCTGATACGGGGACAGATGTTGAGAACTGACGTTCTCTTTCTGGTCCCCGCAGGCCGACGCATGTGTGCAGATACAGCGCGTCATTACAGAGTGACTTCCCGTTCTGAAAGATCAAAACCAAGTGACCTTCCTTGTCACCCTTACACGCTCCGCTGCGCTGTCAGCAATTCCGGACGGTGTGAAAACAGTTGCAAAAACGCCCCGCCCAACGCGCAACCGGCCATCACGAAAAAGCACACGGTATAACCGCTGAGGCTGGTCCAGCCGCCGCCCATGGAAATCAGCGTCCCCATCAGCACCGGGGCAATACCGCCGCCGATGAACATCGCCGTGGTGATGATCCCGTTGGCTGTAGAGGTTGCCGAAGGTTGTGCAGAGTCGGAAGCGACTGCGTAGTAGATGGGCCAGACGGCATTGGCGACCAGGCCGAAAAGCAACTGCACGGCGATGACGATCAGGATGGTGTTGGCGAAGTAAAAGGCCCCGACACTGAGCGCCATCCATATGCCACAGATGATCAAGGTGATGCGCCGGCCGATGATGTCCGACAGCGAAGGCCAGATCAGTTGCCCGAGAATGCCGGTCAACGTGAACACCACGCTCATCCCCGCCGACTCGGCCAGCGACAGGTTGAGGATGTTGTACAGATAGGCCGGCAGAACAATATTGACGCCCATGTACACCACCTGCGTGAGCAGGGTGTTACCGGCAGTCAGGGCGATATTGCGGTTACTCAGCGTCGCTTTTACCAACTTCCAGACCTGGCCTTTTACATTGGTCGACGGCGTGCTGTCCGGCGGGGTCATGCCTTTGGCAGCGATGTCCACGTACAGTTGAGTAATGCGCTCGGCCGTGGAGTAGCGTGCCCAGAAGATCATCAGTGGCAACGCAACCACGAAGGCGAAGAAGAACACATAACGCCAGTTTTCCTCACCGTAGGTGCTGATCACGAAACTGGCGACAATGCCGCTGAGCATCGCGCCGATGGGGTAACCGGTATGGTGCGCGCCCAAGGCAAAACCACGGCGTTCAACAGGCCACCACTCGGCAGTGTTGCTGACGCCGACCGGTTCGCCCCAGCCAGCGCCCAGGTTCACCCCGACCCGCAAGGCAATGAAACTGGCGAGGTTGCCACTCAATGCCTTGAAGCCCGACAAAAACGACAGCGCGGTGTAACCCAGTACCAACGGCACCTGAAAGCGCGCCCGTTTCCAGCCCCCGCCGTAACGATCACTCCAGATGGAGCCGGGTATATCGAGAACGGCCAGCGCCAGCATGACCACCGTAGCTACCGTCCCCCACTGGTCCGCAGACAGGTCGAAATGCTTGGAAATCGTTGGGCCCAGACGCAAGACGATCTCGCGATCGTAGGCATTCAGAATCCAGATCATCCAGCAGACCAGCAACGACACCCACGAAAAACGATGAATCTTGCCCAGCGATGCGTTCTTGTTATTTGGCATGGGAAATCTCCAGGCGTGCCGCACACGCCCCTGCGAGAAAGGGTCCAGTCGTCCTTAACGTTCAGGTTCAGTCTGTCGACGGGTTAACTGGCAAAGCGCCGCTCGGCGATGCCTTTCACACCCAGTCCGGTGATGGCGAACAGGGCACCGCGTTGCTGGCCATCTTCCGGAAAGCGCGGCAATGGCGGCTTGGCCATGGAGGTGACAAACAATGTGTCCAGATTCGGGCCGCCGAAGGTCAGACTGGTCACTTTTTTCACCGGCATGTCGATGATGCGATCCACCTGCCCGTCGGGGGTGTAACGCACCAGTTTTCCGGCATACACCAGCGCTTGCCACAGACAGCCTTCGGCATCCACGGTGCAGCCATCCGCCGCCCCTCCGCCTGAGGTGTCGACCTTTGCAAACGTACGTCTGTCGGCGACTGCGCCGCTGGCGTTGTCGTAATCGTAGGTCCAGATCTCCCCTGACCAGGTGTCGGCGAAATAAAAGGTTTCCCCGCCCGGACTCCAGCAAGGACCGTTCGACACGATGATGCCTTCATCCAGAGTGTGCAGGCTCAGGTCCGGATCGAGGCGATACAGCTTGGCGCTGGCCTGATCCTCCTGCGTGTCCATCGAGCCCACGATGAACCGGCCCTGCCGATCGACCTTGCCATCATTGAGTCGATTGTTCGGCAGCCCCGGTTCGGGGTCGACGATCAGCTCGAGATCACCGCTCGGCAAGTCAAGGTTGTAGATACCCGTCTGCAACGCCACGAGCGCCGCATCGCCGTGCTTGCGCAAGGCCATGGAGCCGATTTTCTGACCGACATCCCAGGCGCGCAGTTCGCGCCCGTCGTCGGTGCAGCGCAGAACGCGGCCGTCGAAGCTGTCGATCCAGTACAGGCGCTGTTGCTCGACATCCCATACCGGGCCTTCGCCCAGCGTGGTCTTAACGTCGACAACGATTTCGATACGCATTTTTCACCTCTGTCTTGTTGTTATTGAGATGACACATTTTGCGACGACTAGAAATTAACCTTGTCCTGTCCCTTCAGATCTAGCATTTCACGGGCTTGGTCCGGCGTTGCCACCTGCCCGCCCAGCGCTTCGATCACCGTGCGGATACGCTTGACCTGATCGGCATTGGACGCCGCCAGTTTGCCCGGTCCATCCCACAACGAATCCTCCAGACCGACCCGCACATGGCTGCCCATCGACAGGCCCATGGTGCCCAGCGGAATCTGATTGCGACCGGCCCCCAGGATCGACCACTGATAGGCATCGCCAAACAGGCGATCAGCCGTACGGCGCATATGCGCCAAATCTTCAGGATGCCCGCCGATACCGCCACGCAAACCGAATACCGACTGTATGAAAATCGGTGCCGTGAGCAACCCGCGCTGCAGGAAGTGCGCTGCGGTATACAGATGACCGATGTCGTAGCATTCAATTTCAAAGCGTGTGCGGTTTTCGGCGCAGGTATTGAGGATGTGCGCGATATCGCGGAAGGTGTTGCGGAAAATCCGGTCGTCGCTGTCGGCCAGATAAGGACGCTCCCAGTCGTGCTTGAATTCGCTGTAGCGATCGAGCATTTCGTACAGCCCGAAGTTCATTGACCCCATGTTCAACGAGGCCAGTTCCGGCTTGAGCTGCGCCACCGGTTGCAGGCGCTCCTCCACGCCCATGGTCGGCGCGCCGCCCGTGGTGATATTGATCACCACGTCGCTCTTGGCCTTGATCTGCGGCAGGAACTGCCGAAACAGATCGACATCCTGACTGGGCCTTCCGTCACGTGGGTCGCGGGCGTGCAAATGAACGATCGAGGCCCCGGCCTCGGCGGCACCGATGGCTGCATCGGCTATTTCCTGCGGCGTGATCGGCAAATGAGGCGACATCGACGGCGTGTGGATCGCACCCGTCACTGCGCAGGTGATGATGACCGGACGTTTCTTGGGCATGAGCATTCTCCATTCTTGTTGTTGGCGAGAAGTCTGATGTGGAACATGACTCGGAAGATGTCCGGTCATCGTTGCTATCGGGCCGAATCCTCAGAGGTACTCGACGTTGCCATCCACACTGATGGCCTGACCCGTGACGTTGCGGGCGGCGGGCGAACACAGAAAGAGCGCCATCGCAGCAACATCCTCGGCGGTGACCATGCGCTTGAGCGAAATCTTTTTCAGGTACTCCTCGCGCATCTCCTCCTCCGGCACGTTCATCTGCTGTGCACGGGCCCGAATCACCCCGTCCATGCGCGGACCTTCGACGATACCCGGCAGCAAGGCATTGACGCGGATATCACTTTCACCCAATTCGGACGCCAGCGACTTCATCAGCCCGACAATCGCCCACTTGGTCGCGGCATACGGGGTGCGCCAGGCATAGCCCAGGCGACCAGCGACCGAGGCGATATGGATCAGGTGAGCGTTGGGTGAGTCCTTGAGCAACGGCACCGCGTGATGAGCGAAGCGGTACTGCCCAGTGAGATTGATATCAATGGTGCGCTGCCACTCTTCTTCGCTGATAGCATCAATACCTGCCGTAGGGCCAGCGATTCCGGCGTTATTGATCAGCACATCAAGACCGCCGAACTGTTCACGCTGCACCCTGAACACCGCTTCGATCTGCACCGGATCAGCAACGTCTGCGCGCGTGGCAACGCTGCCTGGATGGCGATCAAGGAATACCGCAATGGCCGCCTCGCTGACATCACACACATGTACCTTTGCCCCGGCTTCCATATAAGCCGCCGCCAACACCTCACCGATCCCGGCGGCACCACCGGAAATCAGGACGCGCAGCCCTGTGTAGGGAACCAGCCGATTGAGAACACTCATGCTTTTTTCACTCCCGAGACCCGCGACCTGGAGCGGTCGCTCTTTGCGATCAGGCGTGTCAGAGAGTCGGCAGCCTGCATGATGTCGTCGGTGACCGCTGCACGAGCGGCCGCCCCATCACGCGCCGCCAACGCCTCGACGATACGGTTGTGTGCTTCCATCGAACGCTGAAGATGCGCCTTGTCAGGCGCAACCAGCGCGAAACACGGACCGATGTGCAGCCAGAAATTCTCCACTGCTGCAACGATCAACTCAGCCTTGGCGACCGCATAAATGCGCCGGTGAAAGGCAAAGTTGGTCCACAGATAGAGCGCGACATCAACGCTGTCAGCAGCCGTCTGCATCTGCCCGCAGAGCTGGCTGATGTCGGCAAGATCGGCGTCGTTGATCAGAACCGCGGCTTTCTCGGCCAACAGCCCCTCCAGCGCGACCCTGGCATCACGAATTTCACGCAGCCGCTCCGGGGTCATCATGGGTACGCGAAGACGAGCGGTTTCGGTGACTTCGAAGGCGTTCTCGGCACTGAGGCGATTCAACGCCTCGCGCACCGGCATCGGACTGGAACCCAGCGCCTCGGCAAGACCACGGATCGTCAGCTTTTGACCCGGCTGAAAGCGCCCGCTCATCAGTGCTTCACGGATCTGCCGGTAGACTTGGTCCTGGAGGGTATCGCGAGAGACCTGCCGCATGGCGGGCAGGAGGATCGGAAGGTCTGTCATGGGAGTGACTCATATTGGCTTTCTTATGGAGCAAATATGTGATCACAAATAACATATGTCAAATTGTTTTTTTGGAGGTGGTGTGCACCTTAGTCGGAGCTCGCGTCGCAGGCACACGCGCAAAGCGTTGGTGCAGGGGAACGTCGCCACGGCTTTTAGGTAACAGCTATTGGCTATTCCGAGTGGCTGGATGAGGACGCTGGCACGGGGCTGTGCCTCTTATAAAAAGCGACAGGCCTTTTATGTGCAAGCAAGCAGCGCGAGAAGGTTTCAGCCCCCAATACCGCGTTTTACATAGGTCTTAAGGTTCAAAGCCAAGCGAATAAAAACTTGATATTGATGCCGATGATAATCAATGCCGTCAGCAGACCGGGTAAACGCCAAAGGCCAAGCAGCAGAAACAGGAAAGGATTTAAAAGGCCTATCAGAATCAGGACAACCGTGTGGATCCCCGAGCCTTCCGAACCAAGCAGGTCCCAAATCAGCACCCCCACCCATATCGCCCAACACGCATACATGGTTATACCGTCGACCCGGTAAAAGGCACGCTTGAAAGCACTTCCCAAGGTATCGGAATCATTGAGCATCAGTGCATCCATACATAAATTGATCTGCTCGATAGTAGCCGAACCGAATCGCGAAGCTCCAATAGGCCTCTCAAACTGAGCCTCAGCGGCGGGAACAAGTCATGCCAATTCAAGAAAAGTGGGGGCGTCAGATTAGCAGAAAAATATGATTGACTAGGGCCTGACAGCCTCACCTATTGATCCATGAGATAGTTTTGAAACGGGACTAGTGCTCGGATCCTTGATATCTGATGGAGGCTGCGTTTAGTAATCTTGTCAGTTCCGCATAGACCTCATCGCTCGCCACTGAGAATCTCCGATTTTACTGCCCTGAATCGCCATTACTGCTAATAGCAAAAGGAGCGTCCAGCATTTCTGAATACGACAATGCCTGCTGCATGCCATGCCCAACGGAAAACTTAGCCTGTTTGGCCTCAAGTACAGCGATCGGCACATCTGGACGGGCATATAGCACGAAGTCGGCGCGCTTCGGACCACCTTTAGCTTCGGGATTCTTGATGCGCACAGCAAGCTTTCCACGCACCATAACTCGGCCGTCAGTGAGATTAACCTCTTCACGAAACTGATGCTGCTGCCAACCTGCCTGCTGGATGGCTGGGGTTATGAACTTGGTGCAAATATCCCGCTCAGACAGGTGCCTCTTATCCATGATGCGCCACCCTAGATGCTATGCCCGCCAGTCCTGAACTATTGTGCAGTCAATCTCAATTGGCAACTAATTGGCAACCAAAAACGGTAAATCGCATAAATGACAAAGCCCGGCCGCTTCCGAACCGAGCTAAGTCATTGAAAAATATGGTCGGGACGGAGTGATTCGAACACTCGACCCCTAGCACCCCATGCTAGTGCGCTACCGGACTGCGCTACGCCCCGACTAGGCGTGTATCTGTTTTGCAACGTGCGAAAACGTTGAGGAATATACCCTAAGCATTTGAATTTTGGAAGTATCCTGACTGCTCAATTACGCCTTGAGCATGACGAGTACGTCTTCCAGCTCGGCAATCATCTCCCGAATCATCTGCTTGTACTGCTGAGTATCATCCTTCGGTTCACCGCTGGTGAGACGAAGTCGGGCGCCACCGATGGTGAAGCCCTGATCGTAGAGCAGGCCGCGGATCTGGCGGATCATCAGCACGTCCTGGCGCTGATAATACCGACGGTTTCCGCGCCGCTTGACGGGGTTGAGTTGAGGAAACTCCTGCTCCCAATAACGCAGAACGTGCGGTTTTACCGCGCAGAGCTCGCTGACCTCACCGATGGTGAAGTAGCGTTTGCCGGGGATCGGCGGCAGCTCGTCGTTATGACTTGGTTCCAGCATATGCCTCAACTCGGGCCTTCAGCTTCTGCCCTGGACGAAAGGTGACCACACGGCGCGCCGTAATCGGAATCTCTTCACCGGTCTTGGGATTTCTCCCAGGCCGCTGGCGCTTGTCTCGAAGGTCGAAGTTGCCGAAACCTGACAACTTCACCTGCTCGTTATCTTCCAGAGCGTGCCTGATTTCTTCAAAAAACAGTTCGACCAGTTCCTTGGCTTCCCGTTTATTCAGGCCCAGCTCTTCGTACAGACGTTCGGCCATCTCAGCTTTCGTCAGAGCCCCCATACGCTACTTCCTTAACGTGGCGTTTAACCTCTCCTCAAGCGAGGTGAGGATAGCAAGTGTCGTTGCGTTTACCTCATCGTCATTAAGAGTGCGTGATGGATGCTGCCAGGTCAAGCCGACTGCAAGGCTTTTTCTATGCGGATCAATGCCTTTACCCTGGTAAACATCAAATAACCTGAGGTCTGTGAGCCACTCGCCTGCATTTTCACGAATAACGTCCAGAACCGCACTGGCCGAAACATCCCGATCAGCCAGCAGTGCCAGGTCGCGGCGCACTTCAGGGAAGCGCGACAGCTCGTGGAATTTCGGCAGACGGCCGGTGGACACTTCCGCCAGAACCAGCTCGAAAACAAACACGGGACGATCAAGCCCCAGGGTTTTCGACAATTCCGGGTGAATGGCGCCCAGGAAACCGACTTCACGGCCATCACGCTCGATGCGAGCCGTCTGACCTGGGTGCAAGGCAGGATGCTGCCCCGGCGTAAAGGTGAACTCGCCCAACGCACCGGCAAAGCCCAGCACGGCTTCAACGTCAGCCTTGACGTCGAAGAAATCGACTGCATCGCGACCTTGCGCCCAGCCTTCAGGCAGGCGGCTGCCGCAGACAACGCCGGCCAGCATCGGCTCTTGCTTCAAGCCGTCGAGCTGACCGACGAAGCGCAGGCCGCTTTCGAACATCCGCACACGATCCTGCTGACGGTTGAGGTTGTGCTGCAGCGCCTTGACCAGACCAGGCCACAGCGAGGCACGCATGGCTGCCATGTCATTAGAGATCGGGTTGGCCAGCAGCAAGGGCTTGGCGCCCGGCGTGAACAGCTCGAACCATTTCGGGTCGATGAAGCTGTAGGTGATCGCTTCCTGATAACCGCGGGCAACCAGCAGGCGGCGCAGCTCAGGCAGATCGCCCTTGGCTTCGGCCTTGGCCTGGGGAGCCAGGCGGGCTTGCGGATAGCGGACCGGCAGGCGATTGTAGCCGTACAGACGCGCCAGCTCTTCGATCAGGTCGACTTCAAGGCTGATGTCGAAACGATGACTTGGCACTTCGACACGCCATTTTCCGTCGGCTTCGGCAGTCACAGCCAGGCCGAGACCTGTCAGCAGACGCTCGATTTCGGCGTTTTCGATCACCAGACCGAGCATCTGCTCGACTCGGCTGGCGCGCAACGTAACCGGAGCAATCGATGGCAAATGCTGTTTGCTGACCACTTCTGTTATCGGACCTGCCTCACCACCGGTGATTTCCAGCAGCAGGCCAGTCGCCCGCTCCATGGCCTCACGGGCCAGCTGCCAGTCCACACCACGCTCGTAGCGGTGCGAAGCGTCGGTATGCAAGCCATAGGAACGCGCCTTGCCCGCCACAGAAATGGTGTCGAAGAACGCACTTTCCAGGAAAATATCGCGAGTGCCGGCAGTCACACCGCTGTGCTCGCCGCCCATGACGCCGGCGATTGCCAGCGCGCGCTGGTGATCGGCAATGACCAGCGTGTCGGCACGCAGGCTGACTTCCTGGCCGTCGAGCAGAACGAGCTTCTCGCCCTCTTCGGCCATGCGCACGCGAATCCCGCCGTTGATTTCGGCCAGATCGAACGCGTGCAGAGGCTGACCCAGCTCCAGCATCACGTAGTTGGTGATGTCGACAGCCGCATCGATGCTGCGCACGTCAGAACGACGCAGACGCTCGACCATCCACAGCGGAGTCGGACGCGACAGATCGACGTTGCGGATGACGCGGCCCAGGTAACGCGGGCATGCAGCCGGAGCCAATACTTCGACCGGGCGCACTTCATCGTTCACAGCGCTGACAGCAGCGATCTGCGGACGGATGACGTCAGTGGCGTACAGCGCACCGACTTCACGCGCCAGACCGGCCACCGACAGGCAGTCGCCACGGTTAGGGGTCAGGTCGACCTCGATGCTGGCATCGTCCAGGCTCAGATAGACACGAATGTCCTGACCGACTGGCGCATCGGCTGCCAGCTCCATCAGGCCATCATTGCCCTCGCCGGCCTGCAACTCGGCAGCCGAACACAACATACCGTTGGACTCAACGCCACGCAGCTTGGCTTTCTTGATCTTGAAATCGCCCGGAAGCTCGGCGCCAATCATGGCAAATGGAATTTTCAGGCCCGGACGCACGTTTGGCGCACCACAGACAACCTGAAAGGTTTCGCTGCCATTGCTGACCTGACACACACGCAACTTGTCGGCATCGGGATGTTGCTCGGTGCTCAGCACCTCACCCACCACCACGCCGCTGAAAACGCCGGCGGCCAGCGTCACGCTGTCAACCTCAAGACCGGCCATCGACAGACGAGCAACCAGCTCGTCGCGGGAAACCTGCGGGCTTACCCAGCCGCGCAGCCATTGTTCACTGAATTTCATCCTGCTCTCCTGAAAGGTTCGTACGACTTAGCGAAATTGCGCGAGGAACCGCAAATCGTTGTCGAAGAACAGGCGCAAATCATTGACGCCGTAACGCAGCATGGCCAGACGCTCTACGCCCATGCCGAACGCGAAGCCCTGAAACTCTTCAGGGTCGATGCCCGACATACGCAGCACGTTCGGGTGGACCATGCCGCAACCCATGACTTCAAGCCAGCCGGTCTGCTTGCAGACGCGGCAGCCCTTGCCACTGCACATGACGCATTCCATATCCACTTCCGCCGAGGGCTCGGTGAACGGGAAATACGAAGGACGGAAGCGCACGGCCAGCTCTTTCTCGAAGAACACCCGCAGGAATTCTTCGATGGTGCCTTTCAGATCGGCAAAATTGATGTCGCGATCGACCAGCAGACCTTCGATCTGGTGGAACATCGGCGAGTGGGTAATATCGGAGTCGCTGCGGTACACACGGCCTGGGCAGACAATGCGGATCGGCGGCTGTTGCGATTCCATGGTGCGGACCTGTACCGGTGAGGTATGGGTGCGCAGCAGCATGTTCGCATTGAAATAGAAGGTGTCATGCATCGACCGGGCCGGGTGATGGCCTGGGATGTTGAGTGCCTCGAAGTTGTGGTAATCGTCTTCGACTTCAGGGCCTTCGGCGATGCCGTAGCCAATGTGCGTGAAGAATTGTTCGATACGTTCCAGAGTACGGGTAATCGGGTGCAGACCACCGGAGGTCTGGCCGCGGCCCGGCAGGGTCACATCGATGCATTCGGCTGCGAGCCTGGCAGTCAGTTCTGCCTGCTCAAACGATGCCTTGCGCGCATTGAGAACCTCTGTGACACGTTCCTTGGCAACGTTGATCAGCGCACCGACTTGCGGACGCTCTTCAGCTGGCAGGTTCCCCAGGGTCTTCATCACCTGAGTCAACTCGCCTTTTTTGCCGAGGTAGTGAACCCGGATTTGCTCCAGGGCATTGATATCTTCGGCGCTTTGCACAGCCTCAAGAGCTTGAGAGACCAGCGCGTCCAGGTTTTCCATGTACAGACTCCAGATACAAAATAGGGGAAGAGCTGAAGGCTCTTCCCCTATTTATGACGTTTAACACCGACCCCGGAGAACCGGGGCAAGTGATTGTCGGGGACTTAGGCCAAGGTGGCTTTAGCTTTCTCGACAATCGCAGCAAACGCCGCTTTTTCGTTCACTGCCAGATCAGCCAGAACCTTACGGTCGATCTCGATGGACGCTTTTTTCAGGCCGGCAATGAAACGGCTGTAGGACAGACCGTTAACACGAGCACCAGCGTTGATACGAGCGATCCACAGAGCGCGGAACTGACGTTTTTTCTGACGACGGTCACGGTAGGCGTATTGGCCTGCCTTGATTACCGCTTGCTTGGCAACACGGAATACGCGTGAACGCGCGCCGTAGTAGCCTTTTGCAAGTTTCAGAATTTTTTTGTGACGCTTACGGGCAATGACGCCACGCTTTACACGAGCCATGAGTTACTTCCTCTATATCTTGATCAAAATTAACGAAGGCGCAGCATGCGCTCGACTTTTGCCACGTCAGACGGATGCAGCAAGCTGCTACCGCGCAATTGACGCTTACGCTTTGTCGACATTTTGGTCAGGATGTGGCTCTTGAAAGCGTGCTTGTGCTTGATGCCGTTGGCGGTTTTCAAAAACCGCTTAGCTGCACCACTTTTAGTCTTCATCTTTGGCATGTTCGGATACTCCGCATTCAGTTGATAAATATAACCGCAAGGCCTGCCGTGCCCTGGTGGTTATTTCTTCTTTTTCGGGGCGATGACCATGATCAGCTGGCGTCCTTCCATCTTAGGATGCTGTTCGACGGAACCGTATTCGAGCAGGTCACCTTCAACCCGCTTCAACAATTCCATACCCAGCTCCTGGTGGGCCATCTCACGACCGCGGAATCTCAACGATACCTTGGCCCTGTCCCCGTCACTCAGGAAACGTACCAGGTTGCGTAGTTTTACCTGGTAATCCCCTTCCTCCGTCCCTGGACGAAACTTGATTTCTTTAACCTGGATCTGCTTCTGGTTCTTCTTCGCTGCAGCAACCTGCTTCTTCTTCTCGAAGATCGATTTGCCGTAATCCATCACACGGCAGACCGGAGGGACTGCGTCGGCAGAAATCTCTACCAGATCCAGCTTCGCCTCTTCGGCAATACGAAGCGCTTCATCAATCGAGACGATGCCAATCTGCTCGCCGTCAGCGCCAATTAAACGAACCTCGCGGGCCGAGATATTTTCATTGATCGGGGCCTTGGGTGCAGCTCGTTTATCTTGTCTCATTTCACGCTTAATAATAATTACTCCGTATCTTGGCGACCACGCCGGGAAACCGCTTGTGCGAGGAATTCAGCGAATTGGGCGACCGGCATCGAGCCAAGGTCAGCGCCTTCACGTGTACGCACAGCGACAGTTTGCATTTCAACCTCCCGATCTCCAATCACGAGGAGATAAGGAACCTTGAGCAAAGTATGCTCACGGATTTTAAAGCCGATCTTTTCATTTCTCAAGTCAGACTTGGCACGAAACCCGCTTTCAGCCAGAGTTTTTTCCACTTCGAGGGCAAAATCGGCCTGTTTGTCAGTGATATTCATGATCACTGCCTGGGTGGGTGCCAGCCAGGCCGGAAACGCGCCTTCGTAATGCTCGATCAGAATTCCGATGAAACGCTCGAAAGACCCGAGAATTGCGCGGTGCAGCATGACCGGATTCTTACGGCTGTTGTCTTCCGACACGTACTCGGCACTCAAGCGGATCGGCAGATTGAAGTCCAGCTGCAAGGTGCCGCACTGCCATACCCGACCGAGACAATCCTTGAGGGAGAACTCGATTTTAGGACCGTAGAACGCGCCCTCGCCAGGCTGCAGGTCATAAGGCAGACCTGCGCTGTCGAGTGCGGAAGCCAGCGCCGATTCGGCACGGTCCCAAAGCTCGTCGGAGCCTACACGCTTTTCAGGGCGAGTGGACAATTTGAGTTCGATATCCTTGAAGCCGAAATCGGCATAGACATCCAGCGTGAGCTTGATGAACGCGGCGGACTCAGCCTGCATCTGGTCTTCGGTACAGAAGATGTGTGCATCGTCCTGAGTGAAGCCACGCACGCGCATGATGCCGTGCAGGGCACCCGACGGCTCGTTACGGTGACAGGCACCGAACTCGGCCAGACGCATCGGCAGCTCGCGGTAGCTCTTCAGGCCCTGATTGAACACCTGCACGTGGCAAGGGCAGTTCATCGGCTTGATCGCGTAGTCGCGGCTTTCGGACTCGGTGGTGAACATGTTGTCGGCGTAGTTGGCCCAATGCCCGGATTTTTCCCAGAGCGAGCGATCGACCACTTGCGGGGTCTTGATCTCGAGGTAGCCGTTTTCACGCTGCACTTTGCGCATGTACTGCTCGAGCACCTGATACAGGGTCCAGCCCTGTGGGTGCCAGAAGACCATGCCCGGCGCTTCTTCCTGGGTATGGAACAGGCCAAGACGCTTGCCGATCTTGCGATGGTCGCGTTTTTCGGCTTCTTCGATGCGCAGAATGTAGGCCGCCAGCTGCTTCTTGTCAGCCCAGGCAGTGCCGTAGACACGCTGCAGCTGCTCGTTTTTGGCATCGCCACGCCAGTAGGCGCCAGACAGCTTGGTCAGCTTGAATGACTTCAGGAAACGCGTGTTCGGCACGTGCGGACCGCGGCACATGTCGACGTATTCTTCGTGGTAATACAGGCCCATGGCCTGCTCGTTCGGCATGTCTTCGACCAGACGCAGCTTGTAATCTTCGTGACGGGCGGTGAACACCTCGATCACTTCAGCGCGCGGGGTGACTTTCTTGATGACGTCGTAATCTTTTTCGATCAACTGCTGCATGCGCTGCTCGATCGCCGCCATATCGTCAGGCGTGAACGGGCGCTCGTAGGCGATATCGTAATAGAAGCCGTCGTCGATCACCGGGCCGATGACCATTTTTGCAGTCGGATACAACTGCTTGACCGCGTGCCCTACCAGGTGCGCGCAGGAGTGACGGATGATTTCCAGTCCTTCCTGATCCTTGGGGGTGATGATCTGCAGGCTGGCATCGTTTTCGATCAGGTCGCAGGCGTCGACGAGCTTGCCGTCGACCTTGCCGGCGACGGTGGCCTTGGCCAGACCGGCACCGATTGAAAGCGCAACATCGGCTACGGAAACCGCATGATCGAATGAACGTTGACTGCCGTCGGGAAGAGTAATAGTTGGCATGGCGCCTCCTCTCCTAGTGGTGACCCCTACCAAAGGTCACGTGGGTTGGGATGAGCCAGTACGTGATCCGGTGGTATGCCTGCCTCACAGTGGCAGGAGCCTTGGGGCCAACCTTGAACCGGACCAGATGACTGGAATGTACGAAAAACCTGCCTGCGCGGCACCGAAAGCCATTGGCCATGGGGCGCTTGAAAATAACAGGACGCGCATCCTAACACAGCCAGACCGGCCGGGATGCACATCCACGCAAATGAAATGGAATTGGCACACCACCTGAACTGGCAGGCTTCATGGGCGTCAGAAACCATCGAGACCCCGAACGTTTTTTCCAGCAATCAAGGAGAACACCATGAAGTTTTCACGCCTGACCAGCCTCCTCCTCTGCAGCGCCGCCCTTATCCCTCTGGGTGCTCACGCCGCAATGGACGGAACGACACGCGCTACCTTCACTCAGGAATGCGTGGCTGCGGCCAAGAAACAGGGGCTGGATGACAAGACCGCAACGACTCACTGCGAATGCGGTGCAAAACAGGTGGACAGTCATTTCACCGACAAGGAAATAGCCTCACTCAAGGACACCAAGACAGCGCCACCGGCTGCATTGACGGCAAAACTGCAAAAACTGGTCGCAGAGAACTGCACGGCGACAAAATAATCATTTTTTTCAGCCGGGGTAAAACGCGCACACCGGGCGCTGATAGCAGTTGGCCCAGCCCCTTCTGAAAGCCATTGAAATCATGGCGTTAAGCGCTATTGCCACAGCCCGTTCAGTACCGCGTCTGACACGCCGGAGGGCGCTTTGCGGAGTATGGAGAACTGCATATACGGGACCTTTACGCAAAGCGCCCACCTTAATAGCTGTTTTTTTGCCCATTTCGACTATGATAGCCCGGTGTGCCCAGTTGGCCTGAGCAGCACGTTACTGAAAATTATGTTTCTGGAGATACACCATGTCTAATCGCCAAACCGGCACCGTAAAATGGTTCAACGATGAAAAAGGCTTCGGCTTTATCACTCCACAAGGTGGCGGTGACGACCTGTTCGTACACTTCAAAGCAATCCAGAGCGACGGTTTCAAAAGCCTGAAAGAAGGCCAGACCGTTACTTTTGTTGCTGCTAAAGGCCAGAAAGGCATGCAAGCAGAAGAAGTTCAGGTGGCCTGATTCACCTGACACAAAAAAACCCCGTCACTGACGGGGTTTTTTTATGCGCGGAAGAAAGTATCGGCTCAACCGCAATTGATACGGGTCACCTTCCCCGACGCATCGGTGTTGACGTTTACCCGCTCGGACCGGTATTCCAGCGTGACCATGTCGTCAGGACCGAGAATGCGCGCATCCTGCGAACCGGAACGGGTGCGGACTTGAGAAAGGAGGTCTATGGAAGCCTGCTTGCCGACAGCGAACTGGGCAAGCCCTGCATCACAACGGCCAGGTATCGCGTTGCTGGCGGGCGCGTCGGCCTTGACGGGCGCCTCAGCACTGGCACTGCTATCCGAAGCCGTACTGCTGCAGCCTGCCACCAATGAAGCCACGACCACAAAACCCAATGTTGCGAATTTCCGGGGCATACACCCTCCTCTGCCAATGAACATTTCCAGACCTGTCCGACCGCACTAAGGCGCGTTGGTTGCACGGTCCGGCCGACATGCCTTGTGTAACCTGTTGATCTGCCTGGACCGGGAGTCTGCCTTGGCATGACACAGGGCGCGCGAAGAAATCGTCACAAAACGTTTATCGCCGATGCGCATTGAAGCGGGCTATCAGGATCATATGTAAGTAGGAGTGTCAAAATGCGCACGGGATGGTTTACTGCCAGAGACACAAGCGCCGGGAAGCGAGCAGCGTGTGCGTGACCCTTCACTGGAGATCAGACAGACATGACAGCCATAACCCTAGACGCAGACATCAAGGCCAGATGGCCTCAGGGCCACTGCTCGCACAGCCCCGGGAATCCGGAAGAACTGATGATCATCGCAGTTGACCTGTTGATCAAGGAACTGGGCACCGAGGGTGCCCGTGCCTTCATCAGCCAGGTGCTGAGCCGCTACGCCACGGCAGGATTGCCCGCCTGATACGCGGCTTCAGAATGCGTGATTATTTGAGGCGCGCCAGACGCTCGGTCAGCAGATCGAAGAACCCCTGAGCGTCGCCGTTCTCGACCCAGAATACGTTCTGCGGCTGCTTGAGTGTGCCGTACCAGTCGGCCACTGTCTGACCGAAACCGATACCCTCACGGGTGTCCACTGCGACGTTGATCTGCCGTCCGGAAAACAACTCGGGCTTGAGCAGCCAGGCAATCACGCTGGCATCGTGTACCGGTCCGCCGGGCAAACCGTAATGCTCCATGTCCAGCTTGACGTATTCATTGAGAATGCCGTCCACCAGCTTGCCCGCATTATTGCCCAGTGCGGCGATCTGCTTGAGGCGCTGTTCACTGGTGAGAATCTTGTGGGTCACGTCCAGCGGCACGTACGTCAGCTTCACACCACTGGCCAGAACGATCTGCGCGGCGTGCGGGTCGGCGAACAGGTTGAATTCGGCAACCGGAGTGATATTACCGCCGTTGAAATGCGCGCCACCCATGACCACCACTTCCTTGATGCCCTGGGTGATTTCCGGAGCCTGCACCAGCGCCAGCGCCAGGTTGGTCTGCGGGCCGAGCATGGCGATGGTGATGCTGTGCGGCTTGGCCTTGCTCAGGGTGCGAATCAGGTAATCGACGGCATTGCCTTCGGCCAGCCCCTTGGCGGGCTCATGCACGGGTACACCCGGCAGGCCTTCCTGACCGTGAACGTTCTCGGCATAGATTGGTGTACGCACCAACGGCTTGGGCGCACCGGCATACACAGGCACCTCTTCGCGCCCGGCCCATTCCCGCGCCAGCCTGGCGTTACGCGAGGTCTTGTCGAGGCGCACATTACCAGCCACCGTGGTGATAGCCATCACGTTCAGCTCTTCAGGTGACGCCAGCGCCAACAATAGCGCGACGACATCGTCCGCACCCGGATCGGTATCGATGATCAGATCGCGCTTTTCAGCCGCCTGGACAGCGGCAGTACCGAGGATGGACAAGAGCAACGCTCCACGAATGAACTGTCTGGAAAACTGTATCAATGTCATATGAAACTCCCTTTCTTGAATAACTAGGCTTTTTGCGAAAAGTCGGCGAGCGAAGGTCAGGCAAGGCAAAAACAGGCGAGGAAGCGGAGTCTACGTGTTGTAAATGAGCATTCCGAGCCTGTTTTTAACGCAGCATCACCGAGCGCAGCCACTTTTTGCACATAGCCTAGAAGACGACTCCGGACACCAGCGCCACATTACTGTACGGCTGACATTCTCCGGTACGGATGATTGCCTTGGCCTTGCGACTCAAGACCTTGAGGTCTTCATGGCTTATCCAGCGTTGTTGCCCCAATTGGTCGTCCAGATTCAGGCTTTCGATCACCTGCAACGCAGGCGGCTTGATCTCGGCCATCTCGTTGGCCAATACGTGGCTTTCAACCTGCATTTCACTCAGCACGACATCCAGCACACTGATGAAATCCGGCACACCGCGGGTCAGCGCGAGGTCGATCAATTCGACGCCCGCCGGCACTGGCATGCCGGCGTCGACGATCATCAGGATGTCACCGTGACCCAGCGATGCAATCACGCGGGACAGGGCAATATTGAGTAGCGGGGTCTTTTTCATAGCGAATTGAATTCCTGTACTTCCTCGAACGTCGGGATGGACGGCTGGGCACCCGCTCGGGTGACGGAGATGGCCGCCGCAGCCTGACCGAAACGAATTGCCTGCAATTCGCCATGGCCTGCGGACAATGCCGCCGCAAAACCGCCGACAAAGGTATCACCTGCAGCGGTGGTGTCCACGGCCTGCACACGACGTGCGGGAATATGCTCAACGCCAGACGCATTGGCGAACAGGGTTCCGCGTTCGCCAAGGGTAATGATCACGTTGCGCGCGCCGGCCGCCAGCATTGCCGAAGCCGCGTTTTCAGCGGCCGCCGGTGAGTCAACGCTGACACCGGTCAGGGTCTGCGCTTCGCTTTCGTTGGGGATCAGGTAGTCGATCAGGGCATACCAGCTTGCCGGCAGCGGCTCGCTGGCCGGCGCAGGATTGAGAATGACGGTCTTGCCCAGCGCACGTGCGCGGGCCAGGGTATGGAAAACGGTCTCGGTCGGCACTTCGAGCTGGCAGATGACGATTTGCGAATCCGCCAGCAGCGCATCGAAGCGCTCGATCAATGCCGGACTGAGCCGACCATTGCCACCGGCCACGATGACAATAGCGTTCTGGCTGTTGGCGTCGACCACGATCGAGGCGATCCCGGTGGACACACCCTCAACGACGGTCACCGCCTGGCAATCGATATGCTCGGCCAGCAGCGCCGCACGCAGTTGCTCACCGTAGGCATCAGCCCCGACACAACCGATCATCGCTACGCTGGCACCCAGACGTGCCGCAGCAACCGCCTGATTCGCCCCCTTGCCGCCCGGCACGGTATCAAATGTTTCCCCGCTCAAGGTCTCGCCGGGACGCGGCAGACGCTGGGCGCGGATGACCAGATCCATGTTCAGACTGCCCACTATCACTATTTTTGCTTGCATGGCTCATTAATCCGTTGCTGCGCGTGCGCGTCATTCGTTGGACAAAGTAGTGGGCGCTGCCGTGGACTCGCGCACCACGACGCTAGGCGTCACGAGTCTTTTTTCAGCAGGAAGCCCATGGGGTGTGGCGATTCTGCTCAGCAGCATTTCTGCGGCGGTTTCGCCCAGTTGCATGATCGACTGCCCCACGGTGGTCAGCGCCGGATAAACATAGCGACTCATCTGGATATCATCGAAACCGATCACCGACAGGTCCTGAGGTACGCGAATCAAGCGCTCGGCGGCGGCGCGCAATACGCCGATGGCAATGACGTCGTTGCCGGCAAAAATCGCCGTTGGCGGATGCGCTGCCAGAAGCTGATACGCTGCCTCATGACCGGCAGAGCTGGTGAACTCACTGTGCGCCGCCCATTCGGCACGGGCCTGAACGGACGCCTGCTGCAGGGCGCGCCGGTACCCCGCCAGACGCATCTCGGCCACTGTGCTGTGTAATGGCCCGCCGATGCAGGCAATGGCGCGATGCCCGAGGTCCAGCAAGTGCCGAGTCGCCAGATAAGCGCCCTGCTCATGGTCGATACGGATCATGTCGGCATCGATACCGTCCAGTTCCCGGTCAACGATCACCAACGGCGTACGAACCTCGGCAAGGCCACCTGCAATACCGGCATCGCCACCCACCGAAGAAACAATCAGACCGTCGACACGCTTTTCCAGTAGCACGCGCAGATAGCCACGCTGTTTCTCCGGATTATCATCGGAGTTGCAAAGGATCACGCAAAAACCGTTGCGCTCGCAGTAATCCTCGATGCCCCGCGCCAATTCGGCGAAATACGGGTTCATGCCGTTGGGAATCAACAGACCGATGGTCGAGGTGGTCTTGGCCTTCAGCGAACGCGCCACTGCACTGGGGACATAATCGAGCTGTGCAATGGCGGCTTCGACCTTGAGCCTGACCGGCTCGCTCACCGGCCGGGTCTTGTTCAACACGTGGGAAACCGTGGTGTACGAGATCCCCGCCAGGGCCGCGACATCCTTGATGGTTGCCATATCAGCCCTGGCGCCGAGCCCGATGGCTGCGATAGGTGTCCAGTACCACAGCGATCACAATCACCGCACCGGTGATGATCCGCTTGGTCGGCTCGGTCGCACCGATCTGCGCCAGGCCTGCGGCCAGCACGGAAATGATCAGCACACCGAAAAAGGTGCTGATGATCGAACCGCGTCCGCCCATCAGGCTGGTGCCGCCGATCACCACGGCTGCAATGACCTGCAGTTCAAGCCCTGCGCCGGCATTCGGATCGGCCGCTTCCAGCCTGGATATCTGGAACAATGCCGCGACACCGGCCAGCAGCCCCATCAGCGAGAACACCAGAATCTTGTAAGGCTTGGGATTGATACCCGCCAGACGCACGGCCTCTTCGTTGGTGCCGATGCCGATCAGGTAGCGACCGAAAACGGTCCGGGTCAGTACTGCCTGAGCGACGAAGATGATCAGCAACGCGATGATGAAGGACGGCGCAATGCCGAAAGCAATCGGATCGGACAGCCAGGCGAACGAATCACCGATGTAGGCGGTACGCGAATTGGTCATCTGATAGGCCGCGCCACGGGCCATTTCCAGCACGCCCAAAGACACGATGAACGAAGGGATGCGCCAGGCGACCGTGATCGAACCGGTGACCGTACCCGCCAGCGTCGCACAGGCAATGCCCAGCAGCGCCGCCGGAAACACGCTCCAGCCCCAGCCGAGGATTGCCACACTGACCGCCGAAGCGGCCAGGGCCAGCACCGAGCCGACCGACAGGTCGATGCCGCCGATGATGAGGATCAGCGTCATGCCGACCGACAGCACCATAAGGTCCGGGATCTGGTTGGCGAGCATGCTGAAGGTCTGGTAGGACAGGAAGTGATCGCTGAGCAGCGAGAACAGCACAATCATCACCAGCAACGCACCGGCCAACCCGATGTAGGTACCCAGACCAAAGTAGTTGCCGCCGCGACGGACTGGCACAGTCAGCGTCGGAGAAGGAGTATTTTTCATGAGTCGTTCCTGGGCGCCGCATCATTGAGCAGCGCGTCACGTTTCTGATAACCGGCGAAGGCAGCGGCCAGCAATTGGTCCTGGGTCCAGCTGTCGCGTTCGAACGTGTCGATCAGGCGACCGGCAGACAGCACGCCGATACGATCACAGATCAGCATCAGCTCGCGCAGATCACTGGAAACCACCACCAGCGCCCTGCCCTGACGGGTCAATTCGGCCAGCAGCGCGTAGATATCGAACTTGGCACCGATGTCGATGCCCCGTGTCGGCTCGTCGAACAGCATTACCGTGCAGTCACGTTCCAGCCAGCGACCGATCACCACCTTCTGCTGATTGCCACCCGACAACTCGGAGACCAATTGGCCCGGACTGGAGCTGCGAATGCGCATGGCCGCTACCTGGCGCTGCGCCAGCTTCAGCTCGTCGTCGCTGTTGACCATGCCCGCACTGGAAATCGAATGCATGTTGCCCAGCGCAATGTTGGCGCTGATCGATTGCGACATCAGCAGGCCTTCGCTCTTTCGGTCTTCCGTGATCAGCGCGATACCCTGCTCTACCGCGTCGGCTGGCGAGCGAATGCTGACTTTCCGCAGCGGCTTTCCGACTTCGATGTCACCGCTGTCGGCAACGTCTGCACCGTAGATCAGGCGTAACAACTCGGTACGCCCGGCACCGATCAGCCCGGAAATACCGAAGATTTCACCTCGACGCACGTCGAAGGACACATCCTGAACCTTGCCGGCGCGATTGAGCCCCTTGACCGACAGCGCCACCTCGCCAATCTGCCGGGCGCCCATGTCGATATGCTCGCCGAGCTCACGGCCGACCATCAGGGTCACCAGTTGCTCACTGTTGTATCGGGCAATCGGCTCGACACACACCAGCTTGCCGTCGCGCAGCACGGCGATGCGCTGGGACACCCTGGCCAGCTCTTCAAGCCGATGGGAGATGTAGATGATCGAGACGCCACGTGCCTGCAGCCGCGTGATCTGCTCGAAGAGCATTTCCACTTCGCGCGAGGTGAGCATGGCAGTGGGTTCGTCGAGAATCAGCACGTGACAGTCGCCGATCAGGTTGCGGGCGATCTCGACCATCTGTTGGTGGCCGATCCCCAATTCGCCGACCAGCGTGTCGGGATCAATGGCGTCCAGCCCCACTTGGGCCATGGCCTCGATCGCGTTTTCGCGCAAGCGCTTGCGGTCGATCCAGCCGGCCCTGCGAGGCAGGTCATGAAGAAACAGATTTTCGGCCACGGTCAGGGTCGGCAGCAGGTTGAGCTCCTGCATGACCATGCGAATGCCGAGTTTTTCGGCCTGGGTACGACTTGCAGGCTGATAAGGCTGGCCCTGGAACTCCATGTTTCCGGTGGTAGGGGTTACCAGCCCGCCGATGATTTTCGACAAGGTGCTTTTACCGGCACCGTTTTCCCCGGTCAGGGCGAGCACTTCGCCACGCATCAACGTCAGGTCGACGTCACCAAGTACGGGCTGTGCGTAGGTTTTGCCGATGCCACTGACCGAAAGAACAGCTGTCTGAGCAGACGCTGACATACATTTCTCCCAGCGCCCGTCCTCTGCGGACGGGCACCTTTACACGGCGTGGATCAAGGTTGAGTAACGAGTTGCACCGGCGTTTCGATCACGCCCTTGTCGTTAGTGTCGACCTTCTCGCCTTTGACGAGCTTGAGGGCAGCTTCGATGCCGAAGACCGCCTGCCTGGCTGCGTACTGATCGGCCGTGGCCAGAACCCGTCCATCCTTGAGCATCGGCTTGATCGCATTGATGTTGTCGTAGCCCACGACCATGACCTTGCCAGCCTTGCCTGCCGCACGCACTGCAGAGACGGCGCCCAGCGCCATGCTGTCATTACCGGCCAGCAAGGCTTTCAGGTTCGGGTATTCGTTGAGCATCGCCGAGGCCACAGCGTTGCCCTTGTCGATTTCCCAGTTACCGGACTGCGTGGACACCACTTTCATTTTCGCTTCGTCCATGGCGTCCTTGAAACCGGCGGTGCGTTGCTGAGCATTATTGGTGGTCGACACACCTTCAATGATGCCCACCTCGTCGCCAGCGGTCAGTTTCTTGGCCAGATAATCGCCCACCAGCTTGGCACCCTTGCGGTTGTCAGGCCCTACGAACGGGATTTGCAGGTTCTTGCTTTTGAGCACGTCGACATCGAGTTGGTTGTCAATGTTGACGACCTTGATTCCGGCATCGGTGGCTTTCTTGAGCACCGGTACCAGCGCCTTGGAGTCGGCTGGTGCGATCACCAGCGCATTCACGTTGGAGGCGATCATCTGTTCGACAATGCGGATTTGCGCGGACGTGTCGGACTCATCCTTGATCCCGTTGGAGATCAGGTCGAATTCGGTGGCATGTTCTTTCTGGTAGGCCTTGGCACCGTCTTCCATGGTCAGGAAGAACTCGTTGGCCAGCGATTTCATGACCAGTGCGACCTTGGGTTTTTCAGGCGTCTGGGCATAGACGGTAGAGAGGGGCATGACTGCCGTGACGGCAGCAAACATGGCGACAGCGAGAAGGCGTCCAGCGAATGGCAGCTTCATGAGTTCATCTCCGATCTTGTGATTATTGTTCGGGCGAACGGCGCAGGATCGATGCCGGGCATCGACGCGCAAACGTTTGCGAGGAGCGAACTATGGAAAAAGCTGCAACCTTTGTCAATCCACCTGAAATTAAATCTTACCGAGCTGCCCGCCCCCGCTAGCGCGGGGAACGGGCGTCACGATCAGTCGGGTCTCACTCTTCAGGTTTGACCGTCGCTACATCATCAGCCTTGATCCGGACGGTCTTGCCGGAGATATCCTCGAACTCGTAGAAACCGTCGCGTGTCTTGGTCTTGGGCATGTCTTTGGTCACGTACTGAGTACCGTTTTGCAGCGTGACGACCGAGGGCGTGGAACAGCCTGCCAGCAGCACAACTGCCGAGGCCAGTAACGGAAATGCCAGTGACTTGATATTCATGCGTGACTCCGGAAACGTCAGGGTGTTTTTTCAAGGCAATAGTGTGCCACTTCGAGCGCTTTATCTTACATAGATGTTGCGAAAGATCCGACACTGAAATACTGTATGCCCGTACAGCAATATTCAGGGACCTTTTTCCGTGGCAAAACAAAGCGCAGCGACACCTTCCATTCCCGGCCCTTACGAGCGTATGGGCATGCGGGTACAGAAGATCATCAACTCGCCCACCGCACAGAAATCCAGGGCTGCCCTGCTCTTTCGTCAGCCAGACGAGGCAGAGGACGACTGGGCGCAACTCCTTGAAGAAATAGCCGAGAACGACAATGTCACCCTCGCCTGGCGCGACGACGGTGGCGTGCAAATATTCTGGACGTTGCCGAAGGAAGACTGACGGCATGACGTTTCGATTTCCCACACTGCTTTGCACCACCCTGCTCATCACCGCCTCATTCGCCGCCCAGGCACAAGCCCCGCGTACCTTCAGCGAAGCCAAGAAAGTTGCCTGGGGCTTGTATGCACCGCAGTCGACCGAGTTTTACTGCGGCTGCAAATACACCGGCAATCGGGTCGACCTCGCGGGCTGCGGCTATGTCCCGCGCAAGAGCGCCAAACGGGCCAGTCGTATCGAATGGGAGCACATTGTGCCTGCCTGGCAGATCGGCCACTTGCGCCAATGCTGGCAGAACGGCGGGCGCAAGAACTGCACACGAGCTGACCCGATTTACAAACGCGCCGAGGCAGACCTGCACAATCTGGTACCCAGCATCGGCGAGGTCAACGGTGACCGCAGCAACTTCAGTTTTGGCTGGATACCCGAGCAAAAGGGCCAGTACGGTTCATGCCTGACACAGGTGGATTTCAAGGCCAAAAAGGTCATGCCTCGCCCCTCGATACGCGGCATGATCGCGCGCACCTACTTCTACATGAGCAAACAGTACAATCTGCGCCTCTCGCGCCAGGACCAGCAGCTCTATCAGGCCTGGGATAAAACCTATCCGCCCCAGGCATGGGAGCGCCAGCGTAACCAGCAGGTCGCCTGTGTCATGGGACGTGGTAATGATTTTGTAGGCCCGGTAGACCTGAAGTCGTGTAAATAACGAAGCTTGATCAAAGGCCGAGCCCTCAAACGGATGAGTGCTCGGCCATTGATTAACGCGCTTGAGTGAATCCAAAACCACTTATCGGACATCTCTTAACTCAATCCATGAACGCTACGATTTTCGGTCTACTCTCTGGAATCAAAGGCGTGATCGGGAGGCCCCCTTTCGTGTATATGCCCAAAACAGTCAGGCTGATTATCACGTTAGCAGGCAGGGAAGATGAATCATCAAACGGAATTTGAAATTCACTATCAATTCAATGGCCAACCTCACTGCTTTCTGCATCAGGCAACGCAACTGTGCCAGAGCGACGCCTTGCACTGTGCGACCCTGCATGCAGGTGTCGGGACCGTGAGCGGCAATATATCCGCAGGCCCGATAGGCGTCGCAACCTTGCAGGCAAAGCGTTTTGGCGTGACGCAGGTGCATTGGAGAAGGGCTTCGCTGCAAGCCTGAAACATCGTCCTGTTCAACACAACAATGGCCTTCGAGAAGGCCGTTGTTCCTATGCATTGCCAGACACTTGCGGATCAAATGGCAGGGTAAGCGCCTGTGCCATCAGGCCACGGCGTCAGCAGCTCGAAACCGGTCGAGGTGACGGCAACCATATGCTCCCACTGCGCAGACAGTGAAAGGTCGCTGGTCAGAACCGTCCAGCCATCCGGCAGCGTCCGGGTGCCCGCCCTGCCCGCATTGATCATCGGTTCAATGGTGAACACCATGCCCGGCTTGAGCCTGAGGCCTTTGCCCTGCGCACCATAGTGCAAAACCTGCGGCTCTTCATGGTACTTGCGCCCAATGCCGTGTCCGCAATATTCACGCACTACGCTAAAGCCTTCGCGATGAGCGACGCTCTGGATGGCGTAACCGATATCACCCAGGGTTGCACCCGGACGCACAGCATGAATACCGGCGCGGGTTGCCTCATAGGTCGTCTCGACCAGACGCCTGGCCAGGGGGCTGACCTCACCCACCAGGTACATACGGCTGGTATCGCCATACCAGCCGTCCTTGATGACCGCGACATCGATATTGACGATATCGCCTTCCTTGAGGATATCGGTGGCAGAAGGTATGCCATGGCACACCACGGCGTTCGGAGAGATGCAGGTGGTCTTGGTAAAACCGTGATAGCCCACATTCGCAGGAATCACTTTCAGCTCTTTGACGATGTATTCGTTGCAGATGTCGTCAAGCGCTTCGGTGCTGACGCCCGCCTTGACGTAAGGCGTGATCATCGCAAGTACATCGGCAGCCAGTCTGCCGGCTATGCGCAGTTGCACGAGGTCCTGTTCGGTCTTGAGACCGATAGCGCTGCTCATGAGACCGCCTTGGAAAGGCTGGAAGCTGAAAGCTCCGAGACGTTGAAGTTCGAAGCGGTCAGCACGGTCTCACCGGCATTTTCGAGACGGATCAGCATCTGGCAGATCTCGCTGTAATCCAGCGTCGGGTGCAGTTCAGCGAGCATACCGACACGCATCCAGTGCTCGGCCTGCGCATTGATCGAGCGGCTGAGCGCAACGCTGGCAGAGCGCAGATTGGCGTGCATGTTTTCGGAAATTTTTACCAGACCCATGATTCACCTCAAGTTGAATATATGAAGCATATACGCTACGTATACTCACAATCAACCCGAGACGTGCCGTGGCTGTGATCAGCCACCTTATTCCATCGAGCCAGCCTGGCGGTATTCGCCGCCCGCGCGGGCAGCCGCGATGACTATCGACACCTCTGGCTCGTAGGCATTGAACTGGCGCAGTGCGGCCGCCAACTGGAGAAAATCCTCACGCTGCATTTCGTTGGCTGCAGAGAGCATGCGATGTTGTTGAGCAACCGGGCTTTGCGCTGACTTAAGGGACATGACAGACCTCATTCGTTCTTTACTGTTCATGCATACAGTATTTTGAACTGCGCGCCGATACAAGACCGGTCGCGACGAATGGTCGGTGAATGTGTAAATGGCTCAATGCCCCGCCAGGGTCTGCAGGCGATCCAGATCAGCCTGGGCGATGCTGATACCGTGCGCCATTGATCGAGCGCGCTCGCTGTAGCGTCGATCCCCCGGCAGACGCTCCTGCCCGGACCCATGCAGTTGCCGCACCAGTTCCTCACTGCGCTGTGCAAACGACTGACCGCTGCCCTTGTCAGGATCGATGACGATCAGCAACTGGCCGGTCCAGGGCGTCTGCGCACCGGGATGCTTCGACCAGTCGAATTCGAACGAGAAATTGCCCCCTGTCAGCCCTGCGGCCAGCAGCTCGACCATCATCGACAATGCCGAACCCTTGTGCCCGCCGAACGGCAACAACGCGCCACCCTCGAGAATGGCGCGCGGCTCTTCAGTGGGCTGGCCGGCGCGATCGACACCCATGCCCGCTGGTAACAGCCGACCTTCACGTGCGGCGATCTGTACATCACCGTGGGCGATGGCGCTGGTCGCCAGGTCGAAAACAATAGGCTCTCCGCCTGCACGGGGCGCGGCGAAGGCAATCGGGTTGGTGCCGAACAGAGGCTGACGCGCACCATGCGGCACAACGCAGGTCATGCTGTTGACCATGCTCAGGGCAACCAGCCCCTGTTCGGCGAAAGGCTCGACATCCGGCCATAACGCAGCGAAGTGATGAGAGTTGCGGATGGCCAGAACGGCAATTCCGGCATTGCGTGCCTTGTCGATCAACAAGGCTCTGGCCGCCGCCAGTGCAGGCTGGGCAAAGCCGCCCCGGGCGTCGACCCGGACAAACGCAGCGCCGACATCCTCGACCACCGGCACAGCCTTGCCGTTCACCCAACCGCTGGTCAGCGATGAGAGATAGCCGGGAATACGAAAGATGCCATGGCTATGCGAGCCGTCGCGCTGGGCGCTGGCGCAGTTCTCGGCCAGCACGTCGGCAACCTCCGTGCAGGTGCCGTGGGCAAGGAAGATCCGGCGCAACAGATCTTTCAGTTGCTCAAAGGAAACGGTCCGGGTCGACTGATTGGCAGGGTTGGCGCGCATCTGAAACTCCTGTTCATGGCGGTAGATCGAGAACGCTAGCGAGAACGACAAGGCGAAGACAGGTTCCGAGAGTAGCGCCGAGGACTCTGCAAAGACACTCCCCGGGCACTAACTTCATGGCGGCGGGCAGACTGCGACGGATAGTTTTCAATGAGAGCAGCTTGCATTCACCAGAAAATACGCAGCACCTTGATAGGCAATAGCCGGCAAATGTTCTCTCTCCCTGAAATCAAAGGGTAGAATGCGCCGAAGGTATAGGCCGGAGCGCCCATGAGCGACCCTCTTTTCAGCAACGCAGAACACGACGCGATCACCGATGCCGCTGCGCATTGGTGCATGCGCCTGCATGCAGAAGACTGTACCGCTGCCGAACGAAAAGCATTCGAGCAATGGCTGAAGGCCCACCCCCTGCATGCGGTCGAATACAACGCCATGCTGGAAGTCTGGGATATCACCGGGCAAATCGAACCGCTTAACCCGGCACCTGTGCGCCAAGCCCAGGCTGACCGGCCCGGTCAGGTTCGGCCTCGTCGCGGTCGCCGCTGGGCAAAACTGGCCGCAGCCGCAGCGGTCGTTGCCCTGGCGCTACCGATTGCCGGGTACGTCGGCTGGCATCAAGGCTGGCTGCCTGATACCTACGAAACTTACAACGCCGATACCACCACACGCCTGGTCATGCTGGAAGACGGCAGCCGCGCCGAGCTGAACCTGGGTACCGAGTTGACCTATGCCAATTACCGGGATCGACGCAGCGTCACGCTGAAAAAGGGCGAGGCGTTCTTTGAGGTCAGCCACGACAACACCCACCCCTTTGTTGTCGACGCCGGCTCAGGCAGCATCACGGTCACCGGCACACGTTTCAATGTATGGATGTACCAGGATCAGGTACGCGTGACGCTGGTCGAGGGGTCGGTTCAGGTCACCAGTGATCGTGCACATCCTTCCTCGAACCACCCTCTCGCCCCCGGCATGCAGGCCAGCTACAAGGCGGGCGACGATGCTCCACTGATCAGTCAGACCGAAGCACGCGATACCAGCCTGGCGTGGCGCAATGGCAAGCTGATCTTCAATGATCTGCCGCTCAGCCAGGCACTGCCGCTGATCAATCGCTACCTGCAAACACCTATCCTGCTGGCGGACAGCGCAACCGGTGCCATGCGTCTGGGCGGCAGTTACAACACCCATGACCTGTCGAGCCTGCTGACTTCTCTGCCCAAGGTGCTGCCGGTTTACGTGACGCAGAATCAGAACGGCAATCCGGTGCTCAATCGCCGCACCTCCGACACACCGAAAGGCTGATCGCACTCGCAGTCTTGCCGATGCGCAGCGACTTCGACTGCGCCCACCGTCGGAACAATCTCCTCTCGCGACCGACGATTGTTCATCTAACCTCAAGCGCACAACGCTGCAGCGAGCCTGTACACGTTGAGCCGCATATTTTTTTCCGCTGATAACTGAGGTTTTGCCGAGCTCGTTCGTCTTAGTAATCGAGAGTGTTTAAAAAAAGCCTGAAAAGGAGTTTACGGATGTTCAATCGCCAAGGAATCACGACTCGCACCCTGCTGCGGCAAACCGCACTGGCTGCGCAGGCACAGTCGCCCGCTCTGGAGGCCGAGCGCCCCGGAAACGAGCACATCCGGATGCTCCTGAAAAGCTTTGGCCTGCGCACCAGCCTGGTCAGGCTCAAGGTGCTCGATGCGCTGCTGGTCTCGAGCGAGGAAGGCCATCCCCTGGGAGTGCGCGGCGTACACAGCCAGTTGCTCAGGCTCGATGTGCCGCTATCGTTTCTGAGCGTGCGCGAGGTGCTCAAGCGTCTGTGCGACGAGGGCGTGATCCACCTCAACGACGACAAGACCTACAGTCTGCACCCTCGCGCCCGGGAATGGCTGGGAGACGTCGGCAAGGACAGCGCCCAGTAAGCACAGCCCCCTTGCCGCATCGACCATCAGCGCTTAGCGCTTGACCTTGCGACGCATGATGCCGTTGAGGATCACTACCAGCACCGCCACGCTGATAGCGATGTACTGAAAGGTCTTTTCGGTGATGGCACCGGTGTTTTGCAGATGCGACAAGCCCAGCATGATCGCCAGAACGCCGAGGGCGATCAGAATCGAGTAAATCAAACGCTGCTTGTTGGTCATAACGGCTTCCTGAATGCTCATGAGCGGGCAACTGACGCTGCCTGTTTGCGCGCTTATCTTACGCCGATGAGCGACGGATGGCATCGTCACCCTCTGTCTCGCCTCACTCTCCTGCGCGCCCTCTCCTGCACGTTCTATTAACGACGTTGATTATCGTCATGCCGCGATGCGCGTTGCCGTGTAAAACTCCCATGCTTTAATACCGCCCCTGCTTCAACAGTGTGTTCAATCATTACCAAGGAGTTTCACATGCCCCATGAAGGCAGCCTGCTGCAGGTCGCAGTAGTGTTTCTACTCGCCGCCGTGCTGACTGTGCCGTTGGCCAAGCGGCTGAAGCTGGGCGCGGTGATCGGCTATCTGTTCGCCGGCGTGATCATTGGCCCTTCGGTATTGGGTCTGATCGGCGATACCGAGAGCGTCAGCCATATTTCCGAACTTGGCGTAGTACTGCTGCTGTTCATCATTGGCCTGGAGCTTTCGCCCAAACGTTTATGGGTGATGCGCAAATCCGTGTTTGGCGTCGGCATGGCGCAGGTGCTACTCACCGGCCTGATCATCGGCGGGGTCGCCTTCGCTGCCTTCGGCCAGTCGCTGAACACTGCGGTCATTCTGGGCCTCGGCCTTGCCCTGTCGTCCACGGCCTTTGGCCTGCAGAGCCTGGCGGAGCGCAAACAACTGAACAGCCCGCACGGCAGGATGGCGTTCGCCATTCTGCTGTTTCAGGACATCGCGGCGATCCCGCTGATTGCGATGGTGCCATTCCTGGCCGGGGCCGATCACGCGATGGACACCGGCGAAAGCATCAACCACGGCCTGCGCGTGCTGGGCAGCATTGCCATTGTGGTGATTGGCGGACGCTATTTGCTGCGTCCGGTGTTTCGTATCGTCGCCAAGACCAAAATCCAGGAAGTCTCGACCGCCACGGCCTTGCTGGTGGTGATAGGCACGGCGTGGCTGATGGAACTGGTGGGGGTGTCCATGGCGCTGGGCGCGTTTCTCGCTGGCCTGTTGCTGGCCGACTCCGAGTACCGTCACGAACTGGAAGCACAGATTGAACCGTTCAAGGGATTGCTGCTGGGGCTGTTCTTTATCAGCGTCGGCATGGGCGCCAACGTCGGCCTGTTGCTCAGCTCGCCGCTGATCGTGCTGGGCCTGACGCTGCTGCTGATCGCAATCAAGCTGCCGATGCTGTTCCTGATCGGTCGCACCCTTGGCGAACTCAACAACCGCAGCGCGTTGCAGTTGGGCCTGGTACTGGCCGCAGGCGGCGAGTTTGCCTTCGTGGTGTTCAAGATCGGCAGCGCTCAGGGGCTGTTCGAGGCCGGGCTGTACGACATGCTGGTGCTGACCATCACCTTGTCGATGGCGATCACGCCGTTGCTGTTCATTGCCCTGGCGCGCTGGATCAAACCCAGGATCAAGCCTGTCGAGGTGCCGGACGAGTACCGCGATATCCAGACCGACAAACCACGGGTGGTCATTGCCGGCATGGGCCGTATGGGGCAGATCGTCGCGCGTATCCTGCGCGCGCAGAAGATTCCTTTCATCGCTTTGGACACCGCCGTAGAGTCCATCGAGTTCTCACGCAGCTTCGGCAATGTCCCGGTCTTCTATGGCGACCCGCTGCGCCCGGAAATATTGCGTGCCGCCAAGGTCGATGAGGCCGAATTCTTTGTCATCGCGACCGATGATCCGGACACCAACATCAAGACTGCCGAGCTGATTCGCAAACTGTATCCGCACATGAAGATCATTGCTCGCGCACGTAACCGCCAGCATGTTCATCGGTTGATGGACCTGGGGGCACACGCGGTTCGCGAAACGTTCTACTCAAGCCTGGAAATGAGTCGCCAGACCCTCATGGGCCTGGGCCTCAGCGAAACACAGGCCGACGCACGCATCAGTCGCTTCAAGCGTCACGACGAACAGGTGCTGGCCGCTCAGCATGAGGTGTATGACGACGACGCCAAGGTGCTGCAGACCGCCCGCGAAGCCAGGGCCGACCTCGCGCAACTGTTCGAGGCAGACCGTCTGGACGAAGAAGCCGCAAAAAGCTGACCTGCCCATACGCCGCAGGCCTGGTCTGCGGCGCAACTCAGGCGTAAGGGCTGTCCCAGTAGCGCGCGTACATGCCGAGCTTCTTCTTCACGCCGCGCGGCAAGCGCTTTTCCTGTCGGCTCAGCTTGTAGGCCAGCAGCTTCAGCGCATTGCGCACGAACGACACAGGCCACCAGAGGATTCGCCGGGGACCGAGGAATTTCAGCTCGGACTTGACGTAACGCATGCCCTCGCCGCCAATGCCGCCAAAGGTTTCGTAGATCCACGCCTCGCGGGCCTGGAACACGCCGATATCAAAGTAACGGCGAAACTCTTCGCGCAGGCTGTAATTATGGGAATGACGGCATACAGCCGAGCCTTCGTAAGCCGCTTTCCAGCCATCGATAAGCATTTTCGCGGTGACGTACATGTCCTCCGAAAGGATCACATGCTGCGGAAAACCGCCGATGGCCCGCAACGCTTCGCCTCGATAGGCCGCAAACGAGTTGGACATGAATGGCGTCTTGATACCCAGCGTACCGGCGTCGGCGAGCGTCTTGATCTGCGAGGTCGGCGGGTAATTGAACAGCCGCGCATGCTGGGCCAGCAGGTTGGCGTCCTTGTGCGGCAACTGTCGCCCGCATACCGCACCGACCTTCGAGTCGGCGAACGGCAGCAGAATGTTGGCGATGGCATTGATGTCTTCAACGTACGCATCCTGGGTCATGAAGACATACACATCATAGTCAGGATGCAGATCGACCATCATCTGCCGGGTACCGCCGTGGTTGAAATCCTTGCTGTCGATGCGCAGCACATTGGCACATCGGGCTTGCGCCAGCTCCAGCGTGCCATCCGAGGAACTGGAGTCCACGATCAGCGTATCGAAGCTGGCAGTCTGCGCAGCCAGTGAATCCAGCAGACGTTCCAGATCCTTGCGTCCGTTGTAGGTCGGGATCACACAAGCCACTCTCAATGGCGCCATAACAATACTCCAGGGCGAAGTCCGGTTGCCCACTGTGTCAGCGTTGTTGAGCGTAGCTCATGCGTACCCGCCCCACCATTCGAATGCACTCAGCCCAGCACTTCACTCAACGGGATGAAGTTGACCCAGTCGCCTTCGGCAACGGTCGAGCCTTCGCGCACTTCAATCAGACCATCGGCCCACGCAGCGCTGCGCAGGACTCCCGAACTCTGATTGCGATACGCCACCGCCCGGCCCTGCTCCAGACGGCCGCGCAGGTACTCGCGACGATTGCCAGGACGCGTCCAGACAAACCCGGCCGGCACCGGAAACTGCAAGGGAGCGACGTCGATCACGCCCTGGCGACGCAGCAGGTAAGCCCTAGCCAGCAAGGCGAAGGTAACCAGCGTAGAGGCTGGATTGCCAGGCAGACCGATCACCGGCACACCCCGAAAATGCCCGAAGGTCAGCGGCTTGCCAGGCTTGATGGCCAGCTTCCAGAGCGTCAGCTCGCCCTCCTCACGCAATGCGTGGCCGAGGAAATCAGCTTCGCCCACGGACACTCCGCCCGTGGAGAGAATCAGATCGACACCCTGCAGATTCGCCAGCGCAGCACGCGTCTTTTCCAGATCGTCCGGCAGGATGCCGGCATCCACGACCTCGCATTGAAGCCGCTTCAGCCAGCTGCACAGCAACACCCGGTTGCTGTTATAGATCTGCCCCGGCCCCAACGGCTGACCGGGCTCAATCAACTCATCGCCCGTAGACAGCACCGCGACCCGCACGCGGCGAATGACCTCCAGCTCGGCGAGGCCCAGCGAGGCCGCCAGACCCAGTTCGATCGGACCCAGACGCGTGCCGGCGGCCAGCACAGTATCTCCGACCCGGGTTTCCTGGCCTTGCGGACGAATATTCTGCCCGGCGCCCAGCGGTTCGTTGAACCGCACACGCTGATCCGCCAGCACCTCAGCGTTTTCCTGCATCTCGACGCAGTCAGCGCCTTCGGGCATCGGCGCGCCAGTGAAGATACGCGCGCAGGTGCCAGGGGCCAGAGGCTCGGGGGCCTGACCGGCGAAGATACGCTGACTGACCGTCAACGGCTCGCCGTGCCAGTCCGCCGCGCGCAAGGCATAACCGTCCATGGCGCTGTTCGGCCAGGGCGGCAGATCCAGCGTGGAGACCAGATCCACTGCCAGTACGCGGCCTTCGGCATCGGCCAGCGAGACGCATTGGCGCTCGGTGATCGGCGTGGCTTCGGCCATTTTCAACAGACGCGCAATGGCGTCTTCAACAGGCAGCAGGGTTTTCGGCTCGTTGCTCATGAGCACTCAACCACGAGTCGCACAGGGCTCGGCCTGCTTGAGGTGAGGCACAAAGTTGCAGGGACGGAAACGCGAGTCCAGCTGCTGGGCAAGAATGCCGTCCCATGCCGTGCGCACCGCATTGGTGGACCCTGGCAGGCAGCAGACCAGCGTGCCATTGGACAGGCCGGCCAGCGCGCGGGACTGAATGGTGGACGTGCCGATATCCGGCACCGAGATCTGCCGGAACAGCTCGCCAAAACCATCGACTTGCTTGTCCAGCAGGCAGGCTACGGCTTCAGGTGTGCTGTCGCGGCCGGTAAAGCCGGTGCCACCGGTGATCAGCACGACCTGCACCTGATCGTCGGCAATCCAGGTCGCTACCTGAGCGCGGATCTTGTACAGGTCATCCTTGAGCAGCACGCGCTCGATCAAACCATGGCCTGCGTCGGTCAGGCGGTCGACAAACATCTGCCCCGAGGTATCGGTTTCACGGGTGCGGGTATCGCTGACGGTCAGTACGGCGATATTAAGGGGTACGAAAGGTGTGTCAGCCTTGGCTTTCATGGCCTCATCCAGTTGTTAAGAAAACAGGCGGGTGTTATATCACAGCCCTCCTTTTGACTGCCCGACGAGTGTTCGATGAATGTTCCTGCCCCACTGCCGCCCTGCTCGATTCTGCTGCTGGCCGGAGGCCGGGGACAGCGCATGGGCGGGCGCGACAAGGGCCTGATCGAATGGCAGGGCACCCCGCTTATCGAACATCTGCATCGTCTGACCCGGCCGCTGACCGACGATCTGATCATTTCCTGCAATCGCAATATCGATCGCTATGCGCGTTACGCCGATAGACTGGTGCAGGACGACGATACCGATTTCAACGGCCCTCTGGCCGGAATTCGCGCCGCACTGCCCCTGGCGCGGCATCGATGGTTGCTGATCCTGCCCTGCGACGCACCTTTGGTCGATGAAGCGTTGCTGCACGCATTGCGTGAAAAAGCCTCTGAATACCCGGAGCGACCGATAATGGTGCGTGAAGGTCAGCATTGGCAGCCGCTTTTAGGTATGATCCCTGTCGCTCACGCCGCAACGCTGGAAGCCGCATGGCAGGCCGGCGAACGCAGTCCGAGACGGGCTCTGGAACCGCTGCAGCCAGTCGCTCTGCAACTGGAAGCCGGTGATCCACGCCTGGCCAACCTGAACACTCCCTGTCTGTTGACCGGGATCAGTGAAAACCGCAACAAGTGACTGGTCATTGAAGTTGCTGCGGGTGTATACGGAACTTGCTGACGGTGTATCCGTCTGAGAGTTCAGCAAATCAAGAATCCATCTGGAGACACAGTAATGAAACAACGGACCCTCCCCGCTGCCTTCCTGCTTGCACTGAGCATTGCCTCCCTCGCCGGCTGCGCATCGCCCACTGTGATCACCTTGAACGATGGTCGTGAAATTCAGGCTGTCGACACGCCGAAGTACGATGAAGAATCCGGCTTCTACGAGTTCAAGCAACTCGACGGCAAGCAGACCCGCATCAACAAGGATCAGGTACGTACCGTCAAGGATCTGTGATCCGGATGTCGCGTTACTGATTTGAAAAAACCCGCCGAGTGCGGGTTTTTTTTGCCTGTCATTTCACTGCCCGTGTACTACCAGTCGAGCTGCAACAGGCTCTCGAAGTGGCGCGGCTCGCCATTGATGGGATCGATGAAGCGCAAGCTGCTGGCCAGCAGCTTCAAGGGATGCCGATAGTCGTCCACCGGGTCTTTCACCACGTCCGGGTAAAAAGGGTCGTTGCAGATGGCAGCGCCCAGCGCAGCCATGTGCACGCGCAACTGATGCTTTTTGCCGGTCACCGGATAAAGCCCGTAACGCCACAATTTATCCTGCCGTTCGAGCACCTCGATCTGCGTACGGGTGTTGCTCGCGCCGACGCCTTCCTGCATGCGAAAGAACGGTTCACCCTCGACCAGACGACTCTCGTGCAGACGCGGAAATATCAGTCCCGGCAGCGCTGGTGCAATGGCCTGGTAAAACTTGTCGATGCGCCGGGTGGGAAACAATGCCTGATAAGCCGAGCGCGTCTGCCGGTTGGCGGAAAACAGCACCAGCCCTGCGGTGTGCCGGTCGATGCGGTGCAGCGGCACCAGATCAGGATTGCCCAGGCGATGGATCAAGCGCCGCAGCAAGGTTTGCTCGACATACTCGCCTGCGGGTGTCACCGGTAGGAAGTGCGGCTTGTCAGCCACCACCAGATGCTCGTCGGCGTAGAGGATCGTTTCAACCACAGGGATCGGCGTTTCGTTGGCAACCTCACGAAAGTAGTGAACCCGCAGCCCTTCCCGATACGCCAGATCAGGCGCGATGGCCTTGCCGTTTTCGTCCAGCACCCGGCCGCGGGCAAACCGATCCAGCCATTGTTCGCGGCTGATGGCCGGGAATTTCGCGCACAGGCAATCGAGCACCGTGGCCCACGAGCCCGGTGGCAGATACAACGTACTGGCTTGCTGCTGTGCGGCGTTGAAGACGGACTCGGACATGCGGGAACTCGGACTCGTGTAAGCCTGAAGCGGCTGGCGGTGGATTATCACTGATTAGTGCGATCACCGCACAACATCGCTGCGTGGTAATCGACTCCTGCCTGCGGCACTATTAACCATCTGGTACATTCCGTTTAACACCTGCCGCCAATCGGGCAGTGACACAAAAACAAGAGACGTATTTTATGACTCATGCTGAAAAACCCTCCATCCTCGCCGGCCTCATCGGCTCGGGCATCCAGGCCTCGCGAACGCCCGCCATGCATGAGCATGAAGGCGATGCGCAAGGCATGCGCTACCTGTATCGGCTGATCGACATCGATGCCCTGCAAGTGGACATACACGCCCTGCCCCGGCTTCTGGAAGGCGCCCAACAGTGCGGCTTCACTGGCCTGAATATCACCTTCCCCTGCAAGCAGGCGGTCATCCCGTTACTGGATGAGCTGTCCGATGAAGCGCGCGGTATCGGCGCGGTGAATACGGTGGTGTTCAAGGACGGCAAGCGCATCGGTCACAATACCGACTGCCTGGGATTCGCCGAAGGTTTCCAGCGCGGCCTGGACAAGGCACCACGCCAACAGGTGGTGCAGATGGGTGCAGGCGGCGCGGGCGCTGCCGTGGCTCATGCGCTGCTGAGCGCGGGCGTCGAGCGCCTCAGCGTGTTCGAAGTCGAGCCGCAACGCGCCCAAGGGCTGGTGGACAACCTCAACCAGCACTTCGGTGCCGGGCGCGCTCAGGTGGGCATCGACCTGCCTGCGGCGATGGCCGAAGCCGACGGACTGGTCAATACCACGCCGGTCGGCATGACCAAACTGCCAGGCACGCCGTTGCCGGTCGGGTTGCTGCGGCCCGAGCTGTGGGTGGCGGAAATCATTTACTTTCCGCTGGAAACCGAGCTGCTCAAGCATGCCCGCGCATTGGGCTGCCGAACGCTGGATGGCAGTACCATGGCGGTGTTTCAGGCAGTCAAGGCCTTTGAACTGTTCAGTGGCCAGTCCGCCGATGCAGAGCGGATGATGGCGCACTTCCACACGTTGTAAACATCAGCGTTTGAGATAACGCAACACAGCGTCGCAGATCATTGCCTTGTGACGCTGTTTGACCTCCTCGCTCCACAACTCGATCTGAAAGATCTCGCTGAAGGTATGGCGATTGGAGACCCGGTAGAAGCAGAACGAGCTGATCATCAGGTGCAGGTCCACCGGATGAACACCGTCACGAAACAGGCCGCTGGCTTCGCCACGACGCAGGATGCCGTCGAGCGCCCTGATGATGTTCTGGCTCTTGGCCTGAATCGATTCGGACTGTTTGACGTTCTCGCCGTTATGGATGTTTTCGATGCACACGATACGGACGAAATCGACATTGCTGTCGTGGTGATCGAAGGTGAACTCGACCACACGATGAATCGCTTCCACCGGCTCGAGTTCGGACAGATTGAGCTGGCTCTCGGTGTTGCGAATCGCGCCGTAGAGTTTTTCCATCACTTCGACGTACAGTTGCTCTTTGCTGCCGAAGTAGTAATAGATCATCCGTTTCGAGGTTTTGGTGCGTTCGGCAATGGCATCGACGCGCGCCCCCGACAGGCCATGGGCGACAAACTCGGCAACGGCGGCCTGCAGTATGTCTTCGCGGGTCTTTTCCGGATTGTTCTTGCGCCCTTTCGACGCAACGGCAACGGAGTCGTCAGTTGTTTTCATTGTTGGCTCATGACCACGAGTGATGCGCGGAGTATGAAGCCGACCGGCAACCGAGGGAAGCTGCGAGGGCATCGAACCCTCGCAGCAGCCCTGCAATCGGATTCGCCTTACAGACGCGCCTGACGTGCTGCCACATTGCGCGCCTTGGCCATCGCAGCCAGACGCACCGGGACGTTGGCAGCACCGTACCCTACGTAGCCGTTCTTGCGCTGCAGGATTTCGAAAAAGAAGCGCCCGTCGAACGCATCGGTGTAGACGTGGAACAACTCGCCACCCTGCGCATCGCGGTCATAGAGCACGTTGTAGTACGCCAGTTCGCTGAGAAATTCCTCGTCGAAATCGAAACGCGCCGCCAGGTCATCATAGTAATTGAGCGGGATGTCCAGCAGCGGCACGCCCGCTTCCTTGGCACGGCTCACTTCGGCGAAGATGTCTTCACATGAGAACGCGATGTGGTGCACGCCCGAGCCACGATAGCTCGACAGCGCATGGGAAATGGCCGTATTGCGATTCTCGGAAATATTCAGCGGCAGGCGCACGGTGCTGCAACGGCTGCGCAGTGCACGGCTCTTGACCAGACCGTAGGGGTCGGGCAAAACCACTTCGTCGTCAGCCTCGAAGTCCAGAATGCTTTTGTAGAACAGCACCCAGCTGTCCAGGCTGTCGGCCGGCAGCGCCATGGCCATGTGGTCGATACGCTGCAACCCGCCCTTGGCGACTGCTTGCGGATCGACGACAAAATCGCTGTCGTAAATCGATTCTCCCGGTGCGGCGTTGTCTACCAGATAAATCAGGCTGCCGTCGGGCGCACGGACCGAAGGAATCTCCCGTTCGTTGGGGCCGACCAGGCCACGATAGGGCTGGCCCTTGAAGGCACGCGCACGCTCCAGCGACTGATGACCGTCGTCGACACGCAAGGCGGTCGCGCACAACGAAGGGCCGTGCGCCTCGAAGAAGCTGTGGGCGAAGGAATAGGGTTCGGCATTGAGCACAATCCTGATATCGCCCTGCCCCAGCAGACTGACCGCCTTGGAGCGATGCTGACCCAGCTTGGCAAAGCCCAGCCGTTGCAGCCAGCCCGACAGGCGAGCGCCATGGCTCTCGTCAACGGCAAACTCGAGAAACTCGACGCCATTGTAGGTACTGGCAGCGGGTGGATTGAAGAGGATTTCGGGAGCGGCGGCCGGCTCGTCACGCGCCATCAGCTGGCGGGTTTTCTCTTCCAGATAGAGCAGCGAACGCAGACCGTCCGCGGCATTGGCGCGTGTCGGCGCTGCACGGAAGCCATCGTTGAACACTTCCAGCGACAACGGCCCGGTGTAGCCACTGCGCAGGATCGGCGCGAGGAAGCCGGCCAGATCGAATTCACCCTGGCCCGGGAAGCAGCGGAAATGACGGCTCCACTCCAGTACATCCATCGCCAGAAGCGGCGCGTCGGCCATCTGCACGAAGAAGATCTTGTCGCCCGGGATCTGCGCGATGGCGCTCGGATCGCCCTTCAGCGACAGGGTATGGAAACTGTCGAGCAGCACGCCAAGCGCCGGGTGGTCAACCTGACGCACCAGGTTCCAGACCTGTTGCCAGGTGTTCACGTGCTTGCCCCAGGCCAGCGCTTCATAACCGACGCGCAGGTTACGGGCGCCGGCGCGCTCGGCGAGCAGGCCCAGATCATCGAGCAGAATGTTTTCGTCGCCCACCGAATCGGCAGACGCATTGCTGCAGACCAGCACCAGATCGGTGCCCAGTTCCTGCATCAGATCGAATTTGCGTTCGGCACGGTCGATATTGCGCTGCAGACGGTCACGGCGGCAGCCTTCGAAATCGCGGAACGGCTGGAACAGGGTGATGGCGATGCCCAGGTCGGCACACATCTGCCTGATATTTCGTGGGCTGCCGTCGTAGTACAACAAGTCGTTTTCGAAAATCTCGACGCCGTCAAAGCCGGCTGCGGCGATGGCTTCGAGCTTTTCGGGCAGAGTACCGCTCAAGGATACGGTAGCAATTGAACGCTGCATGCTTTTCAGCTCCTGGATGAACGCGACCTGCTTGGGTCGCGACTGGACAGCACCGCATTCCTGGCCTTTCCCGGCCTTATTCAGAGGTGCGAGTAAAGTATTTGCCTGTGAAAATACTACAGCAACATAAAGTGTACGAACCGGTTAGTTTTACGTTCGATTATCGAACAAAAGCCGTTTTACTCAATTGACGCTGTATCTCGCAATGCTCAACATCAGTATCACATTGCAGGATAGACCCGCAGTCCAACATTTTTGATCGTCGCTTCATCAGCAGCAACCCATAACAATTCAAAAAACAGGAACATTGCTCATGTGCACCCTTCTCGCTTTGCTCGCCCGCTCGCCCATCCGTCTTACCAGACGTCCTGTTCGACGAACCCGCCCGGCCAAAAGCCCGGCCTGGGTACACGTCGCCTGAAACATTCCAACACACTTACGCGGCCCAACCTGTAAATTGTCGGCCCGACGGATCGTTTCTAGTGGACTTCTCAGTCCGACTGTTGCCAGCAGCACAGTCCTGGAACGGATGGTTAGAACATCATGCTTAACACCCAGACCAACCCTGTCGCCCAGGCCGCCCGTGCCGGGATGGGCGAAAAGATCCGCGGCGCACTCGCCGTGGGCAAGACTCGCTGGGGCATGCTCGCCCTGGTGTTCTTCGCCACTACGCTGAACTACATCGACCGGGCCGCGCTCGGCGTCATGCAGCCCATCCTCGCCAAGGAAATGAGCTGGACGGCGATGGACTACGCCAACATCAACTTCTGGTTTCAGGTCGGCTACGCGGTCGGCTTCGTGCTGCAGGGTCGCTTCATCGACAAGGTCGGCGTCAAGCGCGCGTTCTTCCTCGCGGTGCTGCTGTGGAGCCTGGCGACCGGCGCACACGGCCTTGCCACTTCCGCCGTCGGCTTCATGGTCTGCCGCTTCATTCTGGGCCTGACCGAAGCCGCCAACTACCCGGCCTGTGTGAAGACCACGCGGCTGTGGTTCCCTGCCGGTGAGCGTGCGGTGGCCACCGGTATCTTCAACGCCGGCACCAACGTCGGCGCCATGCTGACCCCTGCCCTGTTGCCGGTGATCCTGACTGTCTGGGGCTGGCAGGCCGCCTTCGTGGCAATGGGTTCGCTGGGGCTGCTCTGGGTCATCACCTGGCGCTTGAAGTATTACAACCCTGAAGATCACCCGACCGTCAGCAAGACCGAACTGGATTACATCAATCAGGAAGTAGAACCGGCGCCGGTCAAGGTGCCGTTCACCGGCATTTTGAAGATGCGTGGCACATGGGCGTTCGCGCTGGCGTATGCGATTACTGCTCCGGTTTTCTGGTTCTACCTGTACTGGCTGCCGCCGTTCCTCAATCAGCAATACAACCTGGGGATCAGCGTGACGCAGATGGGCATCCCGCTGATTCTGATCTGGCTGACGGCTGACTTCGGCAGTGTGGGTGGCGGCATTCTGTCGTCCTGGCTGATTGGTCGTGGCATGCGTGCGACGACTGCGCGCCTGTTGTCGATGCTGATCTTTGCCATCACGATCTGCAGCGTGGTGTTCGCTGCCAATGCCAGCGGGCTATGGGTGGCGGTACTGGCCATCTCGCTTGCCGTGGGTGCGCATCAGGCCTGGACGGCGAATATCTGGAGCCTGGTGATGGACTACACGCCCAAGCACATGATGAGTACCGTGTTCGGCTTCGGCGGCATGTGTGCGGCCATTGGCGGTATGTTCATGACGCAGATCGTGGGTGCGGTGTTGACCGCCACCAATAACAACTACAACGTGTTGTTCACCATGATCCCGGCGATGTACTTCATCGCGTTGATCTGGCTGTACTTCATGGCGCCTCGCAAGGTTCCGACGCTCAGCGAGTGATCGTCTGACACCATCAAAAAGGCCCGGCTCACTCAGTGACCGGGCCTTTTTGCTATTGTGCCCACGCTTTGCGCAGAGTGACGAAAAGTGCTCTCCCGAACGCCTCTCGTTCTTCACGCTCCGCGTGGGAATGCAGTTCTTGACGCTCCGCG